>JAOZNG010000003.1:5054-24177 GCA_029933895.1 archaeon | reverse complement strand
GAATCCATCACCCCAAAGCCCTTAACCTGTTCCCCGCCAGCTACCAGATCCTTTCCAGAATCAACATCCAGTTTCCTGCCCCGTATCCAGAAAAACAACATCAACACACCTAAAGCCAAAAAACCAAGAAAGATATAAACCTCGTTTGATGTTGTCAGAGCAGTGGAATCCGGCTGCTGCAGCTCATAATCTATCCTGAAAGAAAACACGTCAGAATCAGGATACACCAGTAAACCATTCTCTATGGGAGAGAAAAGGATATCCCCAGGAAGAGGGAGTATCTTTGTGTTAGGAGGGAAATGCAGGTATATCAATGTATGCTGCTGATTAGCTGACGTTGAATAACGCACAGTCCACCTGGAGCCATTCTTTCCCACCAGATGATCGGTTGAGTAATAAAGACGCACCCTGTTCCCTTCACCTCCCAGAAACTTAACAAGCACTCTACCATCCATACCCTCAGTGGTATAGACCAATTCCTCATCATTAACCCCAACCACTCTTAAATCCTCAACAGGATATGAGACAACCACCCCTGCTGTTTCATCACTTAAGGTTAGGGCCTTCTCCACGTCAACAAAACCGTTTATTTTAATATCAAGGCTTATGTAATCAACAGAAGAGATTCCAAACTCATCAGGGTACACACTAGACTCAGGAACCTGAGCGAAAGACAGGCACGCTAAAAAAAGCACAATCAGGGAATACCTCATTATGGATTTCATGTTTCCTTCATCAAGTTTACATGCTACAACCTTTATCCGCCTCGCTGAGAATCTTTTGGTAAAGCCTTCTCCTCTCATCATCTTTTAAGAGAGACATGATCTGCGAGGCATAAGACTGGCTCACCTCGGAAACATCGGCCAGTATGGAATGCATCTCATCCAATGACAGATTCACACTATGTGGCTCAATTATCTCAACAGCAGAAGGTCCATACCTCATAACAATAGAGATAAACCATCTGAAATCCCTCACCAGAAATTTTATCTCAGCAACACCAGAAAAGTAATCACCTGACTCATCTTCTCTTATGTCGAAAAAACGCACCCTCAAGACGTCAACATATTTCTCTCCCAGTAGATTACCGAATACCGTGGTCTCAAGCGCCTTCTCAGCAGCCTCCTGGTCGTTGCCCTGAACCTCAATATACGCCCTCGCCAGAATAGACCCTCCACTCAGCTTCTTGGACAGATCAATGTCTTCATTGAATCTCCTGTCAATCAAGGGTTCATTGCTCATTGTTCAATGTATTGTATTTCAATGTAAAAATATTATCTACTGTTTTCTATTAACTCCTTCAGAGCCGCAACCCTCTCTCTCCTGATGGAGCCATCCACCCTGTCCCCCCGGGAGCAGACAGCACCCCTAACACCCAGTATATCAATACCAGCATCAAGGAGGGTCTTAACATTATCTCCATCCAGTGAGCCGCCTACCGCAACCAGAAGGCCTCTCTCATGCGCTACATCAACCAATCCAGCTAAATCCACGGCAGACAGGTGATCAAATAAATTCCTGCCGTCCTTTAAGGCAGTGTCAAGCATGTAAACATCAGCTCCCGCCTTAACAGAGGCCCTCAGAACATCCTCTGGAGATATTGAATCAATTAATTCATAGTCTGCATAACCTGCAACAACAACCTTCGCACCAGTATTACACTCCCTGACTGACTTTACAACAGAGGAGGCAATATCAAAACCCTGGAATAAATCTTTAATACCATGGAGTCCTATCTTCACGTAATCCACTCCAAGGGATGCAGCACCTCTAGCAGCCAGGGAAGCTGTTCCGGGGAGGTATAGGAAATCACCCACGGCAGCGCTTACCTCCCTCGCTGCCGGAACCACCTCCCGGATTTCAGATATAACCCAGGGATAATTAGCGCCAAGAGATCCCTCATCCGGGTTTTTGACATCTATTATATCCGCACCACCCTGAACTGCTTCCACCGCCTCAGCCCTGTTTCTTGGACTAACCAAAAGCCTCATTTTTAGAAACCTCAACCATAGTAATAATATAGGTGTTTATCTATGAATTTGCTTGCTGATATAAGACTCAGGTGGTATGATGACAGCAGCCTTATGCTTGAGGACGAGAGAGAGCTTATAGCGTTGTTCCTCGACACCCTGGGGATTAGCAGGGAGACAGCGATTGATGTATTCGAGGCTCTTCTTAATGCAAAGAAACAGGACATGGGATTAACAAGCGATGAGTTAAGGGATGAAATAATCAGGTTGAGAGAGAATAGGGGAAAAAAGAACATAGAGAAGGGTTTAACTATGAGGAACCTACAGATTTGGCTGAGGTTTTATAGGGATATAGAGCTTGTGGAAAGGTTTGGCTCAAGATACAGGTTCGCTAAAAACAAGAAGCCAAGCCAGGCATTCAGGGACTACACCAAGCCAGATGTCATAGATAAAAGCTCTGACTTCATCTACCGCCTTCTCAGGGAGATAGAGGACAGATGTGGAGTCAAAAAATAAGTGCTCTAGATGCAACAGGGATTCTGTTACAGAATCAGGCCACCTCGGGGAATCGCTCTGCAGGAGATGCTTCACCCGGTTGTTTGAGAAGAGGGTGAAGAGGACAATAAGGTTGAATAAGCTCCTGCATCGAGAGGATAGAATAGGTGTTGCCTTATCCGGAGGGAAGGATTCTGCTGTAGCACTCCATATAATGAAAAAGCTGGTGGACAGGGTTCCCTCCTCGGAGCTGGTTGCCTACACAATAGATGAGGGTATTGAAGGCTTCAGGGATAAATCAATTAAGGCAGCAGCCGGATTATGTGAACAGCTAGGAATAGAGCATCAGGTTTATTCATTCAGGGAGAGTTATGGTTTCAGGGTAGACGAAATCGTAAAACTGGGTTCAGATAAGAGAGTGCCTGTGTGCAGCTATTGTGGTGTTTTAAGGAGGAAGCTCTTGAACGATAAAGGCAGGGATTTAAACCTGGATAAGATTGTTACCGGGCATAATCTGGACGATGAGGTGCAGACCTCCCTGATGAACTACATCCGGGGGGATCTGGACCGCATAGAGAGGATGGGGGCCAGGGCAGGGATTCTGGAGGACTCCGGCTTTGTTGCAAGAATAAAACCGTTAAGGGAATGCCCTGTGGAGGAAATCCTTGAATACGCCAAGATAAAAGAGCTACCATTCCATCCCGAGAGATGCCCCTACTCAGGGGAGGCGTTCAGACAGACCATCAGGAAGTTTGTTGATTTACTGGAGAGCAATCACCCGGGCAGCAGGTTCCAGATACTTAAATCCACAGACAACCTCATAGAGAGATTAAGCCAGGGAAAGGAGCCCGCTAAAATAAGCCACTGTATTACATGCGGAGACCCCACCTCAGGAGAGAGATGCAAGGCCTGCCAGATACTGGAAGAGCTTGGATCAGGCAACTGAAACATGTCTCCCACGTCATCAAAAAGAAGGATCCTATATAAGACCATGAAAACGAAGGACGCCAGACCATACATCTGAGTTGAATTCTTCAACAACAGACTCCAGCTTTTCTTTATATAAGCAACTATTTATGCATCTGTCTTTATTTTCCTGGCTGTTTCCCTTCCCACAACAGATGCAAGTTCTTTGATGTCTGCTTCCCTCAGGTCGGATGGTTTCTTGTATCCCATGTTGTATAAACGTCTAGCCCTGATCCGTCCAATACCCTTTATTTTTATTAAGGGAACAAGCTCTTCCCTGACGCCGTTACGTAGCCTTAACTCCATCTTGCTCATCTCTCCAGCTGACTTCTTCAGTTCAAGGATTCGCGCAATCTCGGAAGCAGAGTAAGCAAGCCACTCAGCTACTGAAGTCTTCCGGTAAAGCATTCCAGGAGGGATATTAAAGCGCTTGTATATGAACTCCTCTGAAGCCTCAGACACCCACAACTCCAGAAGCTTGGCCGTCCGGTACCGTTCCAGGAAGCCGTAATCCAGCTCAAAGCCGTCCAGTTCCCTTAAAAGCTGCCCGGGGTTCTGGAAAGCCTCCTCCCACAGCGTCTGCTCATCCCCTTTCTTCACGTACAACAAAGGCAGCTCAGCTGAATCACACAACATCTCCAGCAAACCAAGAGAGGGAAATCTATCCTCCTTCTCCGCTTTCTGCATCAGGTTAATGTAATTGAACGCTGTCTGGGGGTCGATATATAACTCAGAAATCCGCCTGCCTAAGTCTGTAGGTAACAATAAACCATCCATGCCTGTCCTGATGAAACCCCAGAACTCAAGCTTATCCAACACCTTCTCCAGCAGTGAACTGAAGCCTTCAATACCATACTGGAATCCGAAGAAGGTGGACTGAAAGAACTCCGTCAGGGAATCCCCTGTTCTCGTGAATGATGAAGCAATCGACGCCAGCACGTGACACCTGAGGACCGGCTCCACGCCAAGTACCGAATATATGGATTCAATCTCCCCCTTAACGTATTTCTCGAAAACGAAATCCGCCTCAGACTCGTTTCTAGCTATGGAATACGCTAAACCGACCCTGTCGTATTTAGGTCTTCCTGCCCTGCCAACCTGCTGCTTGTACTCCAAGACAGGGATATACTTCGAGCCAGAGCTGCCATATCTTGTTAAATCCCGAACGATAACGGTCCTAGATGGGAGATTTACTCCCGCAGCAAGCGTTGGAGTCGCTGCGATAACCTTCAGCAATCCCTCCCTGAAGGCGTCCTCAATCAATGTCCTCTGCCTGCCAGTGATACCCGCGTGATGGAATACCACACCATTTCTGGCGCAAACAGAAAGCCTCCTGCACTGCTCTGTGGGAGAAGTCAACGCATTAAGTATCTCTTCACCTAGACCCTCTAGCTCAACACCACATTCTAACCCGAGAGCTAAGCCAAGATTCTCTGCCACAGACTCAGCACTCCTCCTAGAGCTGACGAAAACAAGAGTCTGTCCCCCATCCACCAGCGAATCTCTTACAAGCTCAACCAGTTTCCTGTTCTTATCCGCTCCAACAGCAACCTTCTCCGTTAACTCCACAGGCCTCCATTCCGAGGATACTAGCTCTGCATCAAGCCATCCGGAAAGCTCCTCCGGGTTTCCTATGGTAGCAGACAAAGCCAGAATCTGCATCTCACTGAACAATTTCCTGAATTTCGCAGCCAGTATTTCATACACAGGTCCCCTGTCTGATGCTATCAAGTGCACTTCATCCAAGACCAGCATACCAGTGTTCTCAAACCACTCCGGCCTGGATCTTAGAATGGAATCACATTTCTCCGCAGTGGAAACAAGAACATCAAAGTCCAAGCTGTTCCTGTATCTAGAGGAATCAAGGTCTCCTATCTCAATCCTGACCTTGAAGCCTAGTTTCTCGTATTTTTTGAAGTCTAGGTATTTCTCGTAGGCCAGGGCCTTCAAGGGAACGACATAGACTATCTTTTTACCCTCCGAGAGCTTCCCAGCCATCAATAACTCTGCTGCAAAGGTCTTGCCGGATGCCGTGGGAGTCGATAAAACAGTGTTCCGTCCCTCCATGGCCCCACTCTCCACGAGCAGATTCTGTGGGGGATACAATTCCACTATACCCTCAGAGCTGAACAAGTCCCTGAATCTCCCAGGGATAGGTGCGTCATCCAAGTGCATTCTCCAACATAAATATAGGATTCAGGGAATGAAATAATCACTTATATTTTGATGTGGACTCCATATACTATATACTCAACGAGAGGGGCTGTGGGGTAACCAGGCATCCTAGCGGGCTCCAGCATCAGATTATACTGGAGCGCTGATTTCCCGGAGGGGAGAGATGACGAAAACCAGGTCAGAGACTGTGGGTCCTGAGGAAACTGGATGGAGTGACCTGCCGATGGGGGTTCAAATCCCTCCAGCCCCAAGCTTTTACTTTTTTACATGCTAGGTGATGGGAATGGAGTGCGAGCTCTGCGGCAGAAGCATGGTAGAAGGGATGAAGGTGAGGGTAGAGGGCTCTATCGTAACAGTCTGCGACCAATGCTCTGAGTATGGGGAAGCGATTAAGCCAGTAACCCTAAACAGACCAGGAAAGAAGAAGGTAAAAAAAAGAGTATATGATTTCAGCCTGGACATCCAAGAGGAATTAATAGAAGATTACGGGATAGAGGTCAAAAACGCAAGAGAGAGAAAGAACATGAAACAGGAGGAGCTAGCCAGGAAAATAAATGAACCAGTTTCTGTTATAAAGAAAATAGAGTCCGGGAGGCTGGAGCCCAACACAGGAATAACCAGAAAGATAGAGAAAACATTAAGCATAAAGCTTATGAAGAAAACAGGGGGAGAGGAGACAAAAGCAGATGGCGGAGAAGAGAACAGGGAGATGACGTTAGGTGATATCATGGTAGTGAAGAAAAAAAACAGGAAGGGATGAGATATGGACTACACCCTGGTATTTGCCATAGTTTTTGTTTCAGGGACGTTGCTGCTGTCCAGGAGTGGATACGATAGATACCTGAAGATAGTATTCATGATCAGGACGAAACATTTCATAAGAGTCATAGACAGCATTTCAGGAATAAGCCCCCGGCTCTGGACATTGCTCACAGACATCTCCCTCACGCTCTTCTTCGGGGGGGTGGGATTCGCCTATCTCTCCAAAAACAGGATATCAACTAACAGCTTAAGCCAGGTATTTGCTGTCATCGGATTAATAGCTATCCTAAGTATATCCCCCAACATATCATCTCTTCTATTACTGCTGGCTTCCCTGGCCCTGGGGGTGTACTCCCTGAGAGAGAGAAGCCTTATAGTTGAATATCTCACCGGGTCTGTTCTGGTAACAGCCATTGCCTTGAAGACTCCTACAGTAGTCCTGGGCCTGTTTGGGTTTCCTGTTGAAGTGCCTTGGTGGCTTGCCCTGATTGAGGGCTTCTTTGGCATATTACCTATACTGCTTATTTTGTTTCTAGCTCAGGCATATGATATAGTATTTCAGGGATCACAGCAACCTGGTGTCGCACCTGCTGTGCCCGACGTGAGGGGAGGGGAGCTGGGTTTGAGTTTTCCGGGAACCACAATATTCATCCCCATAGTCTACGCCCTGATAGCCTTTATCACAGCACTGGTCTGCCACGAGTTCGCTCACGGCATAATAGCCAGAGTTTATGAACTGGAACTGAAGTCAACCGGGCTCTTAACCCTAGGGATAATGCCTATTGGGGCGTTCGTGGAGCCTGATGAGAAGAAACTCAGGAAGAGACCTAGCATCCAGAAGATGCGGATTTTTATTGCAGGCTCTTTCGCAAACCTGGTGGTTTCATTGATAGCTGGTATGTTATTCCTCACCGTATACAGCAACCCTGCCTTTATATACACCCTAGCCCCCCCCGAGGGAATGCAGGTTGTGGATTTCGGAGCTAACTCAACCGTAGAAGACATTATAGGAGCGGGAGAGATAATCCGATCAATAGACGATAAACCGGTTAAAAACACAAACCAGTTCAGGGAGGTTACCTCCCAGCTAAAACCAGGAGTAAACGCTACCCTGGTCACAGACAAAGGCAGATATAATATCAAGCTGGGAGAGAATCCAGAAAACAAGAGCAGGGCATATATAGGCATAGTGGTGGCTCCATACAATGGCGTACTTGATTTCATCACCAAAGCCCTTTTCTGGATATGGTTTATCAACTTCAACCTCTCCCTGGTGAATCTACTCCCAGTAGTGCCATTCGACGGCTGGCGTATTCTTGAGGAACTAGCGAAAACATTCCAGGTAAACCAGAAAGAAGCTATGAATATAGTCAAGGGTGTGGTGGCTTTCTCCATGCTCCTATTGCTCCTGAACGCACTACCACTTTTGACCCAGGCCATCGACTTGTTTATGGACCTGCTAAGCAGAATCTAGAGATTTACCCATGTAAACACCCACCTGTTTATACCCCAGTTTCCTGTAGTATTCCCTGGCCCCCACACCGCTGGTCACCAGGATTCTATCCATCCCGTATTCATCCCCGCTAATCCTCTCCGCCTCAGATAAAAGCTCTCTACCATAGCCCCTGTGCTGCCACTCAAACAACGGCTTCTCCCCAACCTCAACCATCGGCCCATAAACGTGTAACTCCCTCACCAAGGCAGTGTTTTCATCGATCTCAGGTCTGAAGGGTTTGGATGGAATCCGCAGCCTCAGAAAACCGATGAGAATGTCTCTTCTCCTGTCCTCGAAGGATAAAAAAATTTCCCTGCCCCCGCTGGCATTATACCCTATTCTGCCAAGTTCTATGTCATCAATTCCCGGCTCAACCCCACTGGAAAGGAATCTACCAACCTCCCTGCACCGTATACACCTGCATTTCACGCCAATCTCGCTCATCCTGCGATAGACTAATTCCCCCAGATTGCTGGCTTTAACCCCATCCACTACCAGATTAGATGGTATGTCCCTCATAATCCGCATAGTCCTGACCCAGGGGGGCATCATCTCCTTGACCTTAACTATTAAATCCACTGCATCCTCCGTCTCCATTGGATGGAATAAACCCTTCCTCCACATTCTATAGTATTCAGTGCCCTTGATCACTAAACATGGATATATCTTAAGCATATCCGGTTTGAATCTCTCCTCCCTGAATACCATCCTGAAGCCCCTCAGGTCCAGCTCTGGTCTGTTACCCAGAAGACCGGGCATCATGTGGTAGGATACCTTCAAACCCGAATCCTTCATCTCCCTGGTGGATTCAACGACATCACCCACCCTGTGACCTCTATCCACCCTCTTGTATATGAAATCAAATGGATTCTGAACCCCAGTCTCCACCCTGGTGACCCCGAAAGAAAGCATCCAGTTAATCTGCTCCCTCCTAGCCCAGTCAGGTCTCGGCTCGAAGGTTAAACCAACACATCTGACCCTTGACTTCTCATTCCCCCACTGGATGTCCTCCCTGTACATGAATCTTTTTTCTCTGGAATTGAATTCCTCCATGAAAACATCCTCTCCCTTCTCTTTTATGCTTTCATAGTTTAATTCGAAGTCGTTCATCGCCCTAAGGCATTCCTTCACAAACCAGTCCTGATAGTCTATACATTGAGAAGTCAGGGTACCCCCCATCACAATCAATTCCACCTTGTCCACTGAGTGTCCTATGCTCTTAAGCTGATGCAGACGGAATGTGGTCTGCAGGTAGGGGTGAAAGGAGTACTGGATTGCCCTCCTGGTAGCAGGCTCCTTACCCGTATAGCTCTGGGGAACATTGATTTCAGGCCCTCCGGGACAGTACCTGCACCTCCCGTGAGGGCATTTATGGGGTCTTGTCATCACAGCAACAACAGCCACACCGGAGAGCGTCCTAGAGGGTTTCTTCCTCAGCAGCTCAAGGAATCTCGTCCTTTCGCTGCCTTTCAGGCAGTCAAGTATCTCCGAGTCCCGGGGTATGCTCCCAAGACCATGGCTGCGGGAGACCTTGATTTTAACCCTGTTCAAATCATCCTTGGATGATATCTCGCCTTTTTTGAGAAGAGAGATTATATCTGAAACAGCTTCATTTGGTTTCATATTAGAGAATCTGATAGGGGGGACTACAGGACTCTTGTTTCCTTCTGCTTCATCGACCGTGTTATTTCTCCAGCAATCTTGTTCCTCATGGACTTGCTCTGTATGTCGCTGTATTCCTGCACCTTCACTTTGTTGTTGTCGAATGCTGTATTGAACTCATCAGGATACTCGTCAATTAAACTCTCTGCAATCCTCTTCAGGAAAGTCTGTTTTATTCGACCCATTTTTTTGTTTTCAGAGGTTTTGGTAGATATCTAATATGGAACCGAAGTTAAAAATATCAAATAGTGTTCTCTGCCTCTCCACCACCTTGACTATATCGGGCTCGCCTCTTATCCCCCCAAGCTCTTTCGCTTTATCAACTGCATCATCCATGTCCCCCAGCTGGTCAACTAAGCCGTAGTCTCTTGCTTCGCTCCCCAGATAGATTGAGCCATCCGAGAGATTTCTTGCATAGGAATAGGATAAATTCCTGTTAGATGCTACATCAGAGACAAAGTTCTGGTATATTTCATCCACTAACTGTTTCAGTTCCTCTTTTTCTTTCTCTTCCATAGGCCGGTAGGGGCTGCCTATGTCTTTGCTGTCGCCGGATTTTATCACGGTAACGTTGATGCCCAGCTTACTGTATAGCCCGTAGTAGTGCTGTAGAGTCATTATAACCCCTATGCTACCCGTCATGGAATCCTGGTAGGCTATAATCCAGTCCGCTGCTGAGGCAGCATAGTATGCGCCTGAGGCACCTATCTCACCTATGCGGGCAACAACCGGTTTCCTGGTTTCCCTGACAGCCTCCATAAGTTCCCTGCTGGCTGAAACACCTCCCCCACCGGAGTTTATGTCCAGTATCACTGCCTTGATTTCGCTGCTGGAGTCAGCGTACTCCAATTTTCTCTTGATGTCATTTACCTTGGCGCATACTGGCACACCGGTAAGGAAGCTTCCACTGCATCCCTCCATCGTTATCTCTCCCTTCACTGGTATAACCAGAATCTTCTGGCCTACCAGGGGGAGCTTGTTCATGTCCATTAACTCGTCTACCATGAAATACACCCCCAAGGCTCCAAGGATGAGGAAACATAGAACACCAGCAGCCAATAAAATCTTCCACCTGCGACCCATTTTTAATACTTCATAATAACCATAAGTTTGAATATCCTTTCTTGTATCTCCTAAAGTAACTGTTTCCTCTGAGTCAAACCCTTCCCCTCCAGAGAAAGATTCAATGCGGCTGTCGGGATTTGAACCCGAGTCGCAGGCTTGGCAAGCCAGAGTGATAACCAGGCTACACTACAGCCGCTTATCCAAGATAAGGAAGATATTATATATACACCCCCCGCCCTGCGCCGTTCCTATGCCTAAATTAATTGGTTTAAGGAAATAAATAACCATAAACATGACCGCTAAGCATCCCGGGAACCATGCGTTATAAAACAATAAATAAGTGGTTTATCTCTCCCTGTACTTGGTATGTCCAGATGCTTGAATACCGATTCATTCCAATAATGATAGACAAAATATTAATGCTTCCCTGCAAGATTTGCTTGATCAGGCGTTACCTAAACAGTCCTTGGTTGGATAATCCGTTGAATCTCGACAGAGAAGATAAAAATGATGAATCAGATTAACTTAGGGGGTGTTTCATAGATGAAGTTTTTATATCAGGGGGCGGAGGCTAATCTCTACCTCAGGGATTCCGTGCTCGTGAAGGAGAGGATAAAAAAGGAGTACAGGGTTGAATCCCTGGACCTGAAGCTGAGGAAATACCGTACGAGGGGGGAGGGAAGGGCTTTGGACAGGGCTAGAAGAGCTGGAGTCTCTGTTCCCCAGGTTTACAGTGTTGATGAAAGAGGGTATCTTATAGAGATGGAATACATTGATGGTCTGCTGGTGAAGGATTTACTCAACGACTCAGGTTTCAGGGAGATGGAGAAGCTTTCTGGAATGATAGGGGAATCTGCTACATTACTGCATGAATCCAACATAGTCCATAATGACTTAACCTCAGCTAATATGCTCTACAGCAAGGGCAGGATTTATATCATAGACTTCGGCCTGAGTGTCTTTTCCAGGAGGGTTGAGGACAAGGCAACTGATCTGGTGGTCTGGAGGAAATCTCTCAGGGCAGCGCACAGCAGCCTGTTTGGTGAGATATGGTCTGCCTTCCTGGACTCCTACCTGCCAGGTAACCGCGAGAAAATTATTTCCAGGCTGGAGTCGATTGAGAAGAGGGTTAGGTATGCCTAGCCCTGCACTCCTCTGAGGGATGAATTCAACATATACATTAATACCGCAATCAACAGCCCCACCACCAGCATGCTGAGTCCGGTGAGTATCTTGTTTTTCTCTCCGATTCTGCCTATGAACGCCCCAAGCCCGAAGAGTAATATTCCTGCTAGGGTGAAGGATGCATGGAATGCCGTCTGTATTTCTATAACCCTGAGCAGGGAGAGTGCGAACGGAGATGCTATTATCATGGAGACTATGAGGGGTGAGATGCCGTTGATGATGGAATCCATTATCACAAGGAGGCTAAGGCGTTCACCGAGTTCAGTATTCTCCAGGTTTTTCAGCATCTTCTCCTCTATTTTATCCAGCTCCTTCGCTCTCTCAACTTTCTCGATGCTATATGCGCTCCATATTCCTGAAATCATCAACGCCAATGCCGGAGCCATACAGGATAATATCACGAAACGAGAGTCCTCCTGCTGGAAGAAGTACATGGCAAGAAGCACCCCTAGGGCAGTTAGTATACCGTCAAAGGAGTTCATGACAAAGAATCGCCGGGCTATCTTGCCCTCTTCTTTTATCAGCTTCAGTATCTCCTTTTTTTCCATCCTGGATTAATGTATTGAATCGATATTATATGGGTAGGGAGATGATAAAACTTGTATTGTTCGACTTCGATGGCGTTATTGCGGACTCGAATAGTTCGCATGTTGATGTCACAAGGCGGGTCTTGAAGATGATTGGTTCAGGGAGAGATATATCTGACCAGGAGATCTATGAACACTTTGGTAAGGAATACAGGGTTGTTTTAAGGGAGCTTCTGGGGAGTGAATGCAGTGAAGAAAAGCTTGCTGTGGCCTCTAGTTTACAGCAGGAGCTTCTTCACTCGGATTCTTTTTTCCGGGGGATTGTTTTGTTTCCAGGAGTCAGGGATTTTTTATCCATCCTGCGGGGGAAGGGCGTGTGGCTTGCTGTGGCTACAGGAAACGACAGGTGTTTCATTGATAAAGCGGTTGATGTTCTTGGTTTAGATGGTTTCTTTGACTTGATCCTATCCTCTGATGATGTTTCACGCTCCAAGCCCGCTCCTGATATGGTGTTGAAGGCTGTTGATTTTTTTGCTGTATCACTGGATGAGGTTTTGTTTGTCGGCGACTCCAGAAATGATGTGTTAGCTGCTAAGAGTGCTGGTGTGAAGTCGGTTGTGGTTTTGACGGGCATACTCGATAGGGAGGAAGCCTTAAGGCTTGACCCGGATTTCATAATAGATGATGTTTCCGGGATAGAGGGTATTATTTAATCCCCGGGTATATTAATTAATTTGATTGATGATGCTGGAGTTGTCTACATTATCTGGTTTAGTTGTCTCCGTCACTTTATTGTTTCTGGTGGCTGCGAGCTGGTTTGATTTAAGGACTGGTGAGATCCCTGATGAAGTAACCATCGGTTTAAGTGTTGTTATGTTGCTGGCTTCTGGAGCATGCTCTCTCCTCGCCCATAATCTCTCGTTTGTTTTATCTGCTTTTGCTGTTGGGTTGCTCTATTTTATACTCGGTTATGGACTGCACTATCTTGGCGAGTGGGGCGGAGGTGACGTTAAATTAATCGCCGGAGTTGGCTGCTGCCTTGGTTTCCTGAAAGTGCTGGGTTACCTGAAAGAGGGCATGATGCCATATTATGTGGATTACCTCATAAACATAGCCCTTGTCTCCTCACCCTATGTTCTATTGTATACCCTGGTTCTTGGATTAATGAAGCCGTCTGTTTTCTCCCTGTTCAGGGAGATGCTCTCAAATAAGATGGTTTTGTTCGTACTTCTGTTCTCATTTATTCCATCTGTTTCAGCCTATCTTTTGGGTTTAGGCTCTCTCACACTCCTTTATCTCCTGCTCCCGTTTCTTGTTGTCTTATCTGTTTACCTGAAGGCAGTGGAGAAAGAGGCCCTGCAGAAAACTGTTGGCTTGGATGAACTGCGGGTGGAGGATGTTGTGGCCGAGGATTTGATTGTTGACGGGAAGGAGATTGCGAGCAGCCGGGATATCTCCGGACTCAGTGAAGGGGATATTGAGAGGATCAGGGAGCTGCATGAGGGGGGTAAAATACCTTCCAAGCTGAGGATTAAGTGGGGCGTCCGGTTCGCACCCATATTCCTTTTTGCTTTCTTTTTGTCTGTCACTCTGGGGAATGCCCTGGAGCCTATTGTTCAATACTTCGTTGGTTTATAGTTTTGTTACTATCAGCCTGTTGTTGTTGTATTCCAGCTTTAGTTTCTCCTTGTTCTTGTATCCCAGGGCGTTGACCATTTCTTTGGGGACTGTTATCTGTCCGCCTCCGTAGGTGGAGTTTATGTAGAACCTGCTGGCTGTTTTTAACACATCCATTTTAAATTACTTTAGAATATTCTATTAGTATACTCTGCAACAAGCTATAAAAACAGCTTAATAACCAAAAAAACAAAAAATAATAATAATAAAAAAAGAGGTGACCTAATTGAAAAAAGAATTAAGCAAGATAGGGATAGTATCCGTCTTTAAGATATATCTGCTCATGGGGCTGGTTTTCGGTTTATTTGTGGGTGGGATATACGGTCTGATATTCGCGATCGGCGGAGTGGGGCTCGGCTTAATGGGTGGAGATGACACCACCATGGGCGGCGTGATGATGATAGTAATCGCGATAGTAATTGTTGTTGCATTCACCCTCCTGTACGGGCTCATGATGGGAATCAGCGGTGCAATAGGAGCTTTAATCTACAACATAGCAGCAAAAGTCGTAGGTGGAATAGAGCTGGAGCTGGAAGACAGGACATGAGCAGGATAGAGGAAATCATAGACACTCTCAGAAGAGAATTCCCGGATGCAGGGACAGCACTAGAGTACAGGGACCCACTGCAGCTTCTGATAGCAACAATCCTCTCAGCCCAGTGCACCGATAAAAGAGTCAACCAGGTAACAAAGGAATTATTCAGGAAATACCGAACCGCGGAAGACTACGCAAACGCTGATTTAGAGGAGCTGGAGCAGGATATACGGTCTACTGGCTTCTACCGGAACAAAGCCAACAACATAAAGAATTGTTGCAGGATGCTGGTCGAGGAATACAACAGCCAGGTCCCTGATGAAATGAAGGATCTGGTGAAGTTGCCTGGCGTAGCCAGGAAAACAGCCAACATCGTCCTAAGCCACGGCTATGGGAAAGCGGAGGGTATCGCGGTAGACACCCACGTGATGAGGCTTGCTCTAAGGCTTGGGCTTACAGAGGAGAAAAACCGGGACAAGATAGAAAAAGACCTGATGCGTGTGACCCCGAAAAAACACTGGATTCTGTTATCTAACCTCCTGATAATGCATGGACGAAAAACCTGCAAGGCCAGGAAACCCATGTGCAGGGAATGCAGGATAAGATATTTATGCCCTGCTGCTTCAGACCCGATTAAGTATCTCTCCTGTTAACTCAGTATCTCCCGCGCTAAACAGGTGAATCCCTGCGGGGTTTAACTCCTTAATCTTATCTATCCATTCAAGCGTTAACTGAATCCCCTCCTCTCGTGGATTACCCGACTCCCTGATTCTTTTCACGGTTTTTGTCGGGATTCTGTGATTGGGTTGTCTTCTCAGAAAATTCACCTGCTCAATGCTGGTTAAAGTCTGAAGCCCTACAATAGTCTTCTGGCTCAGGTCCTCCCTGAAGAGCTCCCTGTATTCGTTGAGGAATCTTTTTAGATTGTTGACGGAATAAACAGGCCATGTGTGGAAGAATCCAGCACCCAACGTGATCTTCTTCCTTGTTTTATACATCTCAGCTGCAGAAGGTTTCGAATGGACGGACAGGTCGGATCCCATAAAGAATCCCGTCTTCTTTATCAGCCTGTTGCCAGCAATATCCCTTCCCCTGTTCAGGTAATCTATTGTCTTCAGCAGAGTCATGGAGTCCAGCTCGTATACTGTCTTGAGATTCCTATGGTCTCCCCTCATAGGGTGCTCACCTGTTAAGGCGGAGACGTTCACTATCCCCAAGGCATGAGCCGCCAGCAGGTTGGACTCAATAGCAAGAGAGTTCCTGTCCCTGCAGTTTATCTGGTATACAGGCTCTATATCCCTGTCTCTCAGCTGTATGGAGCAAACAAGAGAATTCATGTATAACGATGCCCCGGGGAGGTCTGGTACAAAAACCGCTGTTATCCTGGAATCTAGTTTTATTATTTCCTTATTCAGGGGCTCAAGGTCTGCTGCCCTGGGCGGGATTATCTCTGTGGTGTAAACGAATTTTTTCCCTAAATACTTCAGCAGGTTGCTCATTTTCTGCCTACAGGAGGTATATTAATCTTCAGGAAATCATCCAGTTTATGTTTTTTCTCCATTCTCCTGAATATCAGAGCCCAGATGCATGAATGCTCTCCCGTCTCGCACATACCTCTCTGCATTCCATCACAGGGTCCGTTTAGAAGCCCCTTGGGGCATCTGGTTATGGGACAGAGCCCTGCTGTCTGGTCAAGGATGCAGTTCCCGCAGGCCTGGCAGTATGTCCGTATTACCTCCCCGAACCTGACACCTAAGGCGTAGGTATCTGCTACGGGTATGGCTTCCGTGTCCAAGACCTCGGATATTACTTGGGTGCCTGCTCCGCAGCTGAAAACCAAAACCGAGTCATAATCCAACACGTCTACGATGATAGCCTCCCGTTCACATATCCTGTCCACATTGTATATACCTGCATTCAGTTTACCAGCGATTTCATCTACCGTTTCCCTTGAGTAGTTCCAGTAGGGGCAGTTACTGCAGGTGATCAGGAGATTGTTTTCCCCCACCCTCTCGTTTACTTTATCCAGGTCTTTTATTTTAAGCGTTATCATATGAAATATACACCCTGAATCTAACAGTTAATCTATTTAGCCTTCAGGGTTAATAAAAATCTTATTTTTTTTGTCTCGGTAAATCCAGGTTTCCTGATGCCTGAGCGAGAGATTCAGGGACTCTGTCAGGAATCCTGTCCCTGCAGGAGCCCATGTTCTATAACGGAGTCTTCAACTCTAAATCCTCCAGTCCAAGGCTTTTCCGGAGAATGGATTTAATCTCGTCAGGGGAATACCCCAGCCTGATGAATCTGGTAGTTCCTCTGGTGCCTTTACCTGACATCCTCATGGTAATTAACCCCAGCATCTCCAGCTCATTGAGGTACTCGCTGAACTGTCTCATGGTTCTCGCCTTCCGGTTCAGCAGCTTACAGTACCTCTCATAGGTTTCATATACCTCCCCTGTGAAGAGGTCTCCGTCGCCCAACCCAGAAAATCTCTTATATATCCCCCCCCTGGAGGTGAGGGCAGCAATAGAGTATATAACCAGCTGCTGGTGCTCGGGCAAGGTGCTTATGGCTTCAGCTATGATATCGTTTTCCACAGCCTCCTTAGCTTCATCCACATGTTTTTTTGCTACCTTCTCATCACCCATATCCCTGGCTATCTCACCCGCCTTCCTCAGCAGTTTAAGGGCGTATCTTGCATCCCCGTCCTGTGCGGCGAATGCGGCAATCAGGGAAATAACATCATCCTCCACCACATCCTCCTGGAAGCCGTTCTCTATTCTCTGGTGGAGGATTGTTTTAAGCTGCACAGCATTGTAGGGTTTAAATACCTTCTCTTCCTGGCAGAGAGTGCTCCTGCTCCTGGGATCCATTCTCCGCAGGGTTTTCATGTCATTCGTTAATCCCAGTATGGAAACGTTTCCGTGCTCCAGCTCATCGTTGATTCTGGTCAGTATATATATCAGATCATCGAAGCCTTTCTTGACCATGTCTATCTCATCCAACACCAGCAGGAGATTTATTTTGTTGCTGTTAACTACGTTATACAGCCTGTCATATAAATCCCCCGGGTCCATGCCCTTCAGGCTTTTCTGTGGTCTGTCTGATAATGGCGTATTCTTCAGACCCTGGTGGTTGAGTTTCTCGTCTTCCAGAATCTTCAACAGAACCTTGTATTTAGTGTCCCTGACCTTGCAGTTCATGTAGACTGTTTTTACAATAATTCCGTGAGGGTTCTTCTCTGGATTGTTGGCGAACTCCTCCAGCTTTCTTACCACGTATTTCACAACACAGGTTTTTCCTGTACCTGTCTTCCCGTAGATGAAGGTGTTGCTTGGTTTCTCGTTCCTCAAAGCTGGTGCAACACTCCGGGTGATGTCTCTGATTTCCATCTCTCTATGAGGTAACTCCTCAGGTACGTAATGGGGTGACAGAATGAGGGTGTCCTTGAATATTCGCCTCCTGTTTATCTCCTCCTCGAATATATCCTCCATCATTTTTTATTCAGCTAATTTAAAATATTAAACAATTTATATTGGATGGTATCCAAATATTAGTATAAAATCAATAAAAAACAACTTCACCGGTGTTTTTCAAAATGGTGTTTAAAAAAATTCTTCGCAAGCCCGAAGTGGTGGAAAAGGAGATAGACATAGAAGCCTACCTCAGCGAACTGGATATAAGGGAAGGCAAGATTATCGAGAGAGAGGATGTTACCTACATCAAACCAGTGGATATCAGGGGGGATGAGAGTGTCGAGGAAGTGAAGGCAGAGTTGGATAAAAACAATATAGTGGTCGCGAACGTTAAAACCATACTCCCCGATAAACTCCTCCTGAGGGAGATGGTGGATAAGCTAAAGAAGGTGTCAACCGACGTCGGCGGCGACCTTGGACGGATTTCAGATCAAAAGATTCTGGTAGTCCCCTCAGGCATGAAGATAGTGCATAGAAGCTAACTATTCTTTGCTGTTCTTTATGCGCTCAATAATCCGTCTGGTGCTGTAGAGTTCTCCCTCGTAGTGTCTATCTACTCTAACCAGTTTTGCATTCAAACCCCTGTCCCTCAACTCTGAACTCAGTTTCTCTTCATCGAATTCCTGGTCGCTGCCTAATGCGATGACATCCGGCTTAAGCTCCTCCACTGGCTTATATATGTCTTCCTCATCCCCTAACACTGCCTTATCCACCATCTTTAATGCTGAGACCACGTGCAGTCTCTGCTCCTCTGGAATATACTGGCTTCCCTTCTTCAAGCCGACTGTTTTGTCCCTGGCTACTATAACCACCAGCTCATCCCCAAGCTTCCTGGCTTCCTCAAGGAAGATTATGTGTCCCGGGTGTATTATGCTGAAAACCCCTGTTGCTACAACCCTGACCATCTTTATTAATATTAAATCACATAATATATGTACTCGGTTGGTAAAATGCGCGTTAACATGGAGTACACTCATCTGGAGGCAAGCCGGTTCACTAAGCCTTCAGGTAGAGTGAATGTCCACAACAACTCAAACATATCCGAGATCTCAAGATCGGGTGAACTAATTACTGTATCCTTCACGTTCACCTCAACCTATAACCCCTCGGTTGGTGAGATAAAAATCGACGGT
>JAOZNG010000003.1:0-5044 GCA_029933895.1 archaeon | reverse complement strand
TAAGCTCTAAAGTTTCATTTGTCCAGGTGCGATTTAAAACACTTTGATGTATATGATTATTAGTTGTTTAACTTTCTATCAAATGTTTCTTTCGTAACAAATCATTAATTACGAAAGCTTAGTAAACAGTTGTTCGTCCCTGTGATAAAAAACTCGACGGTAATATAATGTTGTCGGATTTTAACGAGGACGTGGAGCAGGACTTCAGGGAGTGGGAGGATAGTGGCGGGCGAAGCATTCCCTCTGAGCTGGCGAGGAAACTACATAACACAATAATATCTAACTGTATCGTGGAGGCAACTTTCCTGTCCAGAGAGATTCTACTGCCGCCTCCGACTCCAACACCCAGGGTTAAGGCACCAGATGAAGAGGAAGAGGATGTGGACAAGGGCCCGGCTGATAAACGCTACAGGGACACACCAAATTATATTCGATGAAAAATGGATGACAGGGTTTATACCATCCCCCTCAGGGATACCTTCGGTTCACCTAGAACCAAGAGGACGAAGAAGGCGGTTAATGTAGTGAAGAAGTATCTTAAGAAACACACGAAGGTTGATGATGTTAAAATAGACAGCTCCCTTAACGAGTTCCTCTGGGAGAGGGGTATCAGGAAGCCTCCCCGGAGGGTTAAGGTTAAGGTGGTTGAGGAGGATGCGGGGGTTGTTGCGTATTTAGCGGAGTAGCTTGTTCTGGTAAAATGCATTTAAGGCAGGTATCGATTAATGGCGAGGACTTTATTGGATTAATGGGTGTTTCAACAGATAATTACGCGATAACATCACCTGCTGTGGCGGATGTAGACGTCTTGGGTGTGCCTGCCGTTAAGACAAAGCTTTATGGCACGAACCTTGTGGGTTTGTTTTGTGCCGGAAACAGCAACGGCCTTCTCCTCCCCTACTTCATAAGCAAAGAGCGGGTTTCTTTTATAAAAGAGTTTCTCTCTGAGAAAGGCCTTGATGTGGAGGTGGGTGTCTTGAGGGGGAAGCATACTGCTATAGGTAACCTGATTGCGTGCAACGATAATGCTGCATTAGTAAGTCCAAGGATTGATTCACTGGATGAAATAGCTGATGTCTTGGATGTTGAGGTCAGACAGTCAGACATCGCAGGTCATTATGAGGTAGGCGCTTGTTGTGTTGTGACCAACAGGGGTTTTCTATCCCACCCTGACGCAGCGGATGAACTCCATAGCCTGTCTGAGTTGTTTGGGGTTTCAGGTGACGTTGGCAGCGTGAACTTCGGTTTCCCTTTCATTAGGTCAGGTATTGTAGCCAACAGCAACGGCTACCTGATCGGAGGGAAAACCACTGGGATAGAGCTTGGCCGGATAGATGATGCACTCGGGTTCCTGGACTAGAGTCATGATTTTTCCAGGAGAACGGTGTAGACATCTGTCATCATTCCGTTCTCCACGAGTTTGAAGGGAATATCTTATCTTTTTTCGAGTTTTTTGTGGACTTATCCAGGAGTTTCCATATTCTCCCTCTTCTATCACTTTTCCTATACTCTCCCAGCATTCTTATTTCAACACTCCATGTATCCTATAAGATGCATAAGACTGGAGTAACTAACCTGCCGCTGCATGGAGGGAAATGCCCGCGTTGGTTATTTAATCGAATGGTTAACCTGACTGAAGTTATTACGGAAGTTATCGTACATGAGTATGGGCAGGGAGAATTCATTAAGAGGATATCTGATCCATATTTCTTTCAAGCATTCAGTTGCGTTCTCGGCTTTGACTGGCATTCAAGTGGGACTACGACGACCACCTGCGGTGCCCTGAAAGTAGCTTTGGATCCGGAGGAGGTGGGCGTAGCAGTCTGCGGCGGGAAGGGCGCTGCCTCAAGGAAAACTCCTGAAGAAATAGAGGCTGCCGGGGAGGTATTTAACCTGAGGACCGAGACTCTAGAGGAAATGATTTACAGCAGCAGGTTGTCTGCGAAGGTAGATAACTCATGCATTCAGGACTCATATCAACTGTACCACCACGTATTCTTTCTTACGGAGAAGGGTGATTGGGCGGTGGTGCAGCAGGGGATGGGTGATCATTATGCCAGAAGGTATCATTGGATGTCTGAGTGTGTGGAAGACTTTTTAGAGGAGCCGCATACGGGAATCTGCTGCGACCACATACAGAAGGAGGTATTGGATATGACCTCCAGGGAAAGCGAGAAGGCGCGGAGTATCTCGGTGGATCTGGTGAATGATGGTCCACAGCATCTGGAGAAATACTTCATGGGCAGGGGGGAGCAGAGGAAACTAAGCCAGTTCACTATGCCTTCCCACCATCCGGTTCTGGGCATGGACCTGGGATTGGATGGGTTAAGGGTGCTTCAGAGGGCGTATGAGTTGCAGCCGGAGAACTATGAGGAGCTTGTTTCTCTGAGGGGGATGGGTCCGAAGAAGATCAGGGCTCTTGCATTGATCTCGGACCTAGTGTATGGCTCAGAGCCTTCCTGGAGGGATCCTGTGAAGTACTCGTTCACTCATGGAGGGAAAGACGGGTTCCCGTATCCAGTAAACAGAGGAGTCTATGACACATCCATAGAGACCCTGAGGGATGCATTGGAGCAGGCCAGACTCGACAGGAGAGAAAGGATTCATGCAATAAAAAGACTCAAGGATTTTATCAAGGAATAATGCAGGAGACCCTATTTCCCCCTCTCTTTAATCATCTTAATAGCTCTGTCAACATCTATCCTATCAACCTTGGGAATCAGCTTTAGTTCAGCTATCGATTCCGAAAGCTCCGTGATTCTGTCTGTAAATTGCTCATGTGTCGCCTTATACAACCCCAACAACTCACCGCCCTTGCTTTTGATGTAATCCCTGATGGATATATCCATCGCAGGCCGGTTCGGGCTAAAGATTCTTGCGAACTCCTTTTGCAGCATTTTGTTGTCTACCCTGCAGGGAACATATTCATTATAGGTTAATAGTTTCCCTATTCTCGCATTCCTGGTTGTAAGATCCATTTCGAGATAGTATCTCAACGTCCCCAGTAAACCCATCTCCTCCAGCCTCCTTGAGGATGTGATAACATAGAAATCCGTGAAAAATGATGTCTTCCCTGTTTTCCTCATGCGAAAACCGAATTCTCCATCCTCCAAGGGAACATCCCTGAACCCCTTGAGGGACTTAAAGACTTTTTTTCTCACGCATGTGCTGAAACCCAATAAAATCGCGTATCCCATCCTGCTCCTGAACTCAAGATATGAATTTGTGATCCTTTCAGCGAAAACTAATTTTTCCTCTCTCTTCAGGAACCTGAATTGTGTGCTGAAACCGATTAATTCAGGGTCATCTCTGAATTTCTCCATGACCTTCCCCAGATAATTTTTTGGGAGGATTGTATCGGCATCTACAAAGACGAGATAATTTCCTTTCGCATGTTCTGCGCCAAGATTTCTCTGGATGCCTATGCTTCTCGTGTCAGATAAAACAATTTCGTCTGCGTACTTTTCAGCTATAGCTACTGTATTATCCCCGCTTCTCGCATCACAGACAATAATCTCATATTCTGCCAGGGTATCCTGTGAACGAATCGCTTTAAGGCAGTCCTCAATGTTTTTTTCCTCATTTAGTGTCGGGATGATCACTGAGATATCCATTCTAAAACCCCTCCAGGAATTTCATGAACACTTCTTTGTATTCCCATATCCTTCTCTCCCCCTCAGATGTTAATCTATAGATCTTCTTTGGAGGATATTTGCTGGCGTCTTCTTTTACAGATATAACCTCCTTCTTTTCAAGTTCACTCAGCAAAGGATATATCTTGGAGTAGGAAATCTTGAATCCATACTCCAACTCAACAAATTTGCAGATATCATACCCTGATGAATCCGGATTCGCCTTAAAAAATAATAAAACATAAAGCTCCGTAAAACTTTTAATCCACTTCTTCGATATCTTTAATTCATCACCTTTATCTGTTTTCTTTTTTCTCAATTTGATCACCTCTTAATTAATCTTAAAACCCTGTTTCGTTTACTAAATAACAGTAAAATAATCAAAAGTATCAGCAAAATTTATCTTTAGATTAATGTGGTCTACCGCAGTAAAGTCCCCAAACCTCTTTACGAGATTTTTTGTTTGAATCGAAACTTGCATTTTTATAAAAATCTATCGGATTTCATAATTTCCAGACACCTTAGAACAGAATATGCTGCCCTGCTCACACCGGCACTTCTATTCTCTGCATCCGTTCCAACACAGTATAGATTTTTTATCGGAGTTTTCACACCCCCGAAGCCAGGGTTAATACTCCATGATGCCTTTTCCGGAATCAGCTCATGATAGTGGATCATATCGATGTGTCTTTCAATCTCGGAGACTGTGTCAAAGATTGCAATCAAAGCCTTTTTCTTCATTTCCCCCAAATCGTATTTTTCAGGTAATATGAACGCGAAACCCACCAACTGTTTTCCCCTTAGGAACCAATCTTGGATCGTAGTTGGATGTTGGAACAACCCAGGCATAGGGCTCTGAGTTGATCCACATCTCAGAGCCGTAATTCTTAAAAATCCTTTAGTTA
This sequence comes from archaeon, assembly GCA_029933895.1. Lineage (GTDB taxonomy): Archaea > Altiarchaeota > Altiarchaeia > IMC4 > QMZM01 > EX4484-2. The sequence continues at coordinate 507 of JAOZNG010000003.1, read as the reverse complement.
AACCGAGCCAGATGGTTAGGGAATTAACCTTCCTGATGGATCTTAGATTTTTAACGTATTCTCTCGATAGATTATCAATCAGATTGGGCAGATTCGAGGTAAATCCAGAGTAAATTATTGTATTGCAATCATAACTGTCCTCTCTGGTAATTACCCCATATATTCTCTCGTTGCATTGGATCTTTAATACCTCCTCATTTGTTTTGATTTCAATCATGTTCTTGGGAAAGGGATTCATGATGGAATCAACTATGGGTTGAAGCCCGCCTTTAGGGTATCCTTGGTCTCTAGCACCCTCTGTGATAAGTAGATTGTATAATCCTCCCACATAGGGTATTGAACTTGGTCTATGATCTTTATTATCCATGAATCTTGATATCGGGACATTTTCCATAGATGTGCCGACCATAAAGTAAGAGAGCCAGTCTAAAAACCTCCTGGTTGTAATTGGTATATCACCTGGAATTATGTCGTTTATCGAAACGGCCGATAGAGCCTTACCCGTAT
>JAOZNG010000055.1 GCA_029933895.1 archaeon | reverse complement strand
CATTGGTGTTTTGATGGCTGCAGGTGCTGTCTTTCTCTTCCACTCTAACCTGCCCCATGATATACATGAACTCAACCCTGAGTTCTCTGGAGGGGATGAGAAGCTGGAGGAGAGCTTGATGAAGCCCCGTACTGTCGCCTTCACTACCCTGATTATGTTCCAGATGTTTTATGTCTTAAGCTGCCGCTCCAAGGAGTATTCCATCTTCAGGTTGGGTTTGTTCTCGAACAGATACCTGGTTGCTGCTGTGTTGTTTTCTGTATCGATGCAGGTTTTTGTTGTTCACTTAACTGATGTGTTATTCCTCCTAGGTGAGTCCAGCATATTCTATACGCCACTCTCTCTGGTGTGGAATGCCTTCGAGACCGTGCCCCTGGCCCTAGATGAATGGCTTTTTATTATTGCAGTATCGAGCACAGCCTTCATAATACCTGAGTTCTTGAAGCTGAGAGGAAGCAGTTAATCTAATTCATTACTCTCTTAAATCTGGCACCACCGTCTTCATAAACTCTATGAAGCTTACCAGGATTATGGGGCCCAGGAATAATCCTTTGGTTCCGAACACCGCTGTCCCGAAGATAAAAGAGAGGAGAACCAGTCCTGTGTGGATGCCGCTCCCGCATATGTAGGGTCTCAGTATCTGGTCTGGTATGAAGTCTACTATGGCAGCCATCACCAGGGAGAATAGTATCAGGAACCAGAGGGAACTCATCAGGCTTCCCACAAAGTAGGCCTGCATCGCAAATAATACCGCCACAGGAACCCATACTATTTTTATTCCCACACCCGGCAACAGATTGAATACGCCGCATAATATAGATAATCCAATGATCAATGCAGCTGTAATCTTCAGTTCAGGAGGTGCTATGGCGTTCAGGAAGGTCAGAGCTATCAGGGCGAATATGGTCGTGATTACCATGGTCAGGAACACGCCTACAAAGATGCGATTTAATGCCATGTCCAGGTCGCCAACGTATCTGTCTATGATCTCCTTGTCTCTCTCGGGTGCGTTGTCTACGGCCCACTCAATAAGGCTTTTCCCGTCCATGAGGAAATAGAACCCGACCACCAGGCCAATAAACGAGATTAGAATAAACCACAGCAGACCCTCAGTCAGCTTTTTCATGGGCCCGATTATTATGGACTGTATGTCTCTGCTTTTCACCAACTCCAGGAAATACTGGGCGTCCAGGATTTTTATGCTTGCTGTTAACTCATCCAGCTGGGTGGAATACTCCGGAGGGAGCAGGTCATCTATCACATCCAGGAGAAAGGGGAATCCATTGTATACCGTGTCTGCTATGTATAGCAGGGATGCCGTGGCTGGTATCATGATGAGAGAGAATATTATAATTATGGCAAATAGCGACGTGATCTCCTTGTGCTCTATTCTCTCATCCAGCCGTTTTTTTATGGGCTTCGCCAGGTAGTATATGAATATGGCGTATACTATGCCCTCAAGGAAGGGATAAATCATGTAGACCAGTAGCGCGAACATAAGCACGCCGTAAAGCCTCCAGTATCCTTTCATGTTTTCTCCGACTGTTATGTTAATCTATATAACTATATTCTTTTAAATATATGTCTCCTTAATTCATCTCCTCCGGTGCTTATCCACTTCACTGGTGTATTATTCCTGCTAGACCTTCACTCTCCATGAGTTTCCCTGTCTGGAAGATGCTCCCTCAATAGCGACTCCCGACCCACCTGCCTGTATGAATCCATATACCTCTCCAGAACGTCTCTTATTTCGTCCATCTATAGGTCCCCGGTTTCCACCACCGGATTAGCTCCGCCTTCTGCTACAGGCTCTACTGTTTCCGCCCCGTTGATGATGTCTCTTATGTGGCCCGCACCTAAGCCGTGGTCAGGAACCACCAGGGTTTCCTGGTTTCCCGTTCATTACCCGCTCGAAGCGAAGTGATTTTCTCCTATGGCTCATATATCACCCATTTTTTTCCCCTTACTCTCATATTTCTTTTAATGGATTATTTTGATGCCGACTTCCATGTGCACTCCAAGTATTCCGGAGGCACCTCCAGGAGGATGGAGTTGCCTGTTATTGTGGAACAGGCTGGCCTGAAGGGCCTTGATCTGGTTGCTACCGGTGACGCATTACATCCCCTCTGGCTTAGGCACCTGAAGGAGAATCTTTCAGAGACAGGGGAAGGCATCTATGGGGTTGAGGGCTCTGATGTGAGGTTCATCGTACAGGCGGAGGTGGAGGACTGTAAGAGAGTGCATCACGTCATTCTTTTCCCCTCTATTTCCGCTGCTGAATCGTTTAGGGATTCACTTAAGGATTATTCTGGTGATATTAATCGTGATGGGCGCGCTCATATACGTATCGGCGGTGAAGAGTTGATTGATTTTGCCTTGGAGGTTGAGGCTCTTGTGGGCCCGGCTCATGCTTTCACTCCCTGGACTTCCCTCTATAAGGAATATAGTTCCATGGAGGAGTGTTATGGCCGCAACCTGAGGTATGTCAGGTTCCTGGAGCTTGGTTTGTCAGCTGATTCATGTATGGCTGACAGGATTGCGGAGTTGCGGGATTTATCTTTCATGTCTAATTCCGACACCCATAGCCCGTGGCCTCATCGTCTTGGGAGAGAGTTTAACCGTATCAGGGTCAGGGAGTTATCTTTCCCGGAGATTCGGTTGGCGTTGGAGCATAGGAATAAGAGGGGTTTTGTGTTGAATGCGGGCTTGGATCCCAGGGAGGGTAAGTATCATCTGACTGCCTGCAGCCGGTGTTTTTTGAAGTTCAGGTTTGCTGACGCTATGGGTTTACGTTTCAGGTGCCCTGAATGTGGTGGCAGGATTAAGAAGGGGGTGTTGGATAGGGTGGCTGAGCTGTCTTCCTGGGATGAACCCAAAAAGCCATGGCACCGCCCCAAGTATTTACATATCATACCTCTGGCGGAGGTGATCTCTCTAGCTACTGGGATTTCCACCCTAACCAGCAAGAAAATCAGGGCCCGGTGGGATTCTCTTGTTGAGAGATTTGGTTCCGAGATCAATGTCCTGGTTGATGAGGGCATCGAGGAGTTGAAGAAGGCTGACCTAGAGGTTGGATCCGTTATTGAGCGGTTTCGTTCAGGCCGCATGAATTATGTAGCTGGCGGCGGGGGCTTGTATGGTAAACCCTCATTAGGGAATGAGTTCGAGGATTTCTGGGGCTACGGCCAGAAAACCCTAACAGACTACTGAAAACAGGATATCTGGCTTTGATATACCAAATTGGAGCAAGTTGGTTAGAGGAATGTATGACAACAAGAGATTTAATATTCAGCTTATCATTACCGGTTCTTCATCGAAATTATCTAGTAAAGAAATACCAACGGAGCTAAGAGAGAGATGTATGAATACAGAACCCTTTCCCCTCTCATTCTTAGAATTCCTGAAATTGAAGGGAAGAGAGATAGATTCTGAATCTCCATTATACCCTGATTCTGAGAGAAAAAGGGTTCTGAAAATCCCAGAAGATGGGATTATGAAGCTAGGGGAGAATTTAAGGGCTGGAAGATAAGCTCATGCCGTTGTGGAAGTGGCTGACGGAGTAAGAGTGGATAATAAAAAAAACATCAACTGATATTCTGGATGAATTGAATACATGGGAACTTCTGATTGTGATAATCGTGGGGTGGGTCAGGATCATCTTAAAACCGGGGGGAGGGATGTCCCCCCTGGTCTAGAGCATGGGACCGCCGAGATTTGAACTCGAGTAACCGGCTCCCAAAGCCGGAAGGATAACCAGACTACCCCACGGTCCCATCATGTATCATATCCTATCCAGGGCCTGTATTAGTTTCCTGTTCTCTTCGCTGGAGCCTACGCTGATTCTCGTATACTCCCCCCTGAATCCAGGGAAGCTCCCAAGTCTTCTCACAATAATCTTTTTCTCATATAATCTATTGAATAGTTCTTGAGAGGTCATCGGGGAGGAATCTACTAAAATAAAATTCGCATCTGATTCATAGACCCTGAATCTATCGCTTAGCTTCCTGTAGAGCATTTCCCTGTCCTCCTTAATTTTTTCCACGTTCTTTTTCATGAAAGCAACATCCTCCAATGCCGCTAATGCTGCTACCTCGGCAAACGAGTTCACGCTGAACGGCTGCTTCACCTTGTACAGTAACCCAGCAACCTCAGGGGATGATATAGCATACCCTATTCTTAAACCACCTAGCGCGAATGCCTTGGAGAAGGTTCGCAGGATTATGAGGTTACCGTGTTCCTCCAGAAGGGAAGCGGATGTCTCTCCATAGAACTCAAAGTAGGCTTCATCAACCACTGCAGGCTTCCCCAGCTCCAAAATCTTTTCTATATCCTTTAAGGGTATTACTGTGCCCGTGGGGTTGTTGGGGGAGCAGAGGAACAGGATGTTAGCTTTTTCTGCCTTCTTGAGATACCTGTTGAGTGGGAAACTGAAATCCTGCTCAAGGTTGATATAGGAACACTTCTCGCCCAGAATCTGCGAGCAAATCCTGTACTCTCCGAAGGTGGGGTTGAAGTATAGCACAGGTCCTCTGAAGACCTTCAGAACCAACTCGATCAGTTCATCGGAGCCGTTGCCTGCTGTGATATTCTCTCTGCTTAAGTTGCAGTACTCGGCTATGGCCTCCCTGACTTCCCTGTTCATGTAGGGGTATATGTTGACCCTGTCCGCGTATTCCCTCAGGGCCTCAACTACTTTGGGGGAGGGCCCGTAGTTGTTTTCATTTGAGGCCAGTTTAATGTAGCCTTCCACCATCTCGCCGGGGATGTAGGGATCTACGTCATATATGTGCTCCTTCACCCTGCTTCCTAGTTCGAAGTCCATTTCAAGAGTGAGACTAATAAATAAAATCCATTAAATATATATGGATTCACTGCTCTTATTTATCTATCTCCTGTTTCTGGGTTTCGTTGTAGGCTTATCTGGGGCTATGATTCCCGGACCTCTTCTGGTGTTCGTGGTATCCGACACCCTCAGGAAAGGCCGCTGGTCAGGGCCTCTTACTATAGCGGGACATGCCATGATAGAATTATTTATTATAGTATTGATTTTCTACGGCCTCTACTCCTTCATACAAGACTACTGGGGCTGGATCCACCTCCTCGGTGGTTTGATGCTGGCCTGCATGTCCTATCTGCTCTACAGGGATTCCTTCTCTTATCCAGAGTTCAGGCTAGGAGAGAAAACAATGAACAAGAAACTAGCATACGGCTCCATAGCGGGAGGTATGGCCTTCACCTTATTTAATCCATCCCTTCCTCTGTGGTGGGCTACCGCAGGCTCCGCTCTGATACTTGAGGGAATAAAGCAGATGGGTTATGTTGGGATAGTTCTGGTGGTGGTGGGGCACTGGGGCTCGGATCTATTCTATTACTCTCTTGTTTCATCCCTCATATCAAAGGGGCGGGAGGAAACGTTGAGGAAAGTCCATCAGCCACTTATGATTATTTTGGCATTCTTTCTAGCATTTCTTGCAGCCTACTTCATAGGTCAGGGAGTTAACTCAACAGGAATCCTTTCCCCGCTATTATTGTAGGCCGCAACATCCCTGATTGATTTATATGGCTGCCTGATTATGAGATGCACTACACCAAAACTGGAAAAGAACCTTAAATCCTGGCTTGATGGGCTGTAGTCTCCTGTTGGGTGAGAGTGTGCGCTCCCTATGATGCTGTAGTCTATGGGCTTCATGTTCATGAATGTTGTGGCGAAGCCTTCCCCGTATATGGTCCTAGGCAAAACAATAGCCTCCTCAATTAATTCCTCATCTCCCCTCAGCTGGCAGCTGAACTCTCTAGGGTGGATCTCCCTGGAAACCCCAAGGATAAATCCGAGGACGCTGTCCTTAATCAGCATTCTGCTTCATCAGCCGCCTGTATCGGCCGTAGGGGTCTTCTGGTGAATACCTGGCTGGTTTCGGGTTAACTGTTTTTGATCCACAGACAGAGCACTCCTCCCTGAGGGTGTATCTATTGCATCTCGTGCATTTAAGGATGTGCATTTTCAGCTGGCTTCCTCTGGCATCTCCCTGTAGAATTCAGCTTCCCCCTTGTTTTTCTTGAAGAACTCAACCCCTTTCTCGGCGGAATTCTTCAGGTCTTTCTCAGCTGTTTTGTAGTCAGAGGACCTGATGTTTATCCGATATATTGGTGGTGAATCGTATAAGACGTTTATTGTGGATTCTGTCTCATAGCTTCCTATAATATTAAGAGCTTCCCTGATTTTATCAACGCCGTCAGGCTCGTAGCTTTTAAGTTTCACGTACCCTGTTACCTCCACATAGGGGACCTTAATGTTCTCGTTTATCAGCTTAAGGAGGTCATCTCTCCAAATCTTCTTTATGTCTAGTTCATCTATTCTTTCGTTGTCTGCTGCGATGGCCTCCAGGCCATCGTATACGGAGCCGTACCTGTTCATCAGTTTCTCCTCTATGGATTTCATCACTTCACCCTCGGACACCTTCCCTGATTTAGCGAATATCTCCAGCAGCTTACCAGCCCTCTGCTTCTGTTTCACCTCCTGCAGTTTCTCCCTCTTCTGCCCCTCACTGACCCTCCTCAGCGAGAGATCTATGTGACCCCTCTCGGGGTTTACTCTTAAAATCTGCACCACAGTCTTCTGGCCTTCCCTGACATAGTTTCTTATGTTCCTAACCCACTTCAGGGATATCTCCGAGATATGGAGCATACCTCTCTTGTTGCTGTATTCATCCAGTGTTACGAACGCGCCCTGCTTGAATATGTTCTCCACGGTTCCTATGACAATCTCTCCTGGCTCGGGGTATTCATCCTCCTTTTTCCTTTCTCTGGGCATTTTTTATTCCTGAAACTTATATTATTTGGATTGAATGTATTTAATAGTCTATTTAGATTAAAAATGAGGTTCCATATATTCACTGTGCTCGTAGAACACAAGCCTGGAGTGCTTATGAGGGTTGCCTCCCTGTTCACTAGGAGGCGGTTTAACATAGAAAGCATCTCTGTAGGGCGGACAGAGGACCCTGATATTGCGAGAATGACCATCCTCACAAGAGGGAATGAAAAGATTCTGGAGCAGATAGAGAAGCAGCTGAACAAGCAGGTTAATGTTATCAAGGTCAAGGATATCGACGTCAGCAGGTCTGTTTGCAGGGAGCTCTGTATTATAAAGATCCACGCCCCCAGAGAGAGCCAGAAGTCGAGGATTATACAGTACACGGATGTTTTCAGGGGCAGGGTTGTGGATGTCAGCCCGGAAACCATTGGCGTGGAGATTACAGGCGACTCGGAGAAGATCGAGGCCTTCATTGAGCTGGTGAAGGGCTTTGGGATAAAGGTTGTTGCCAGAACAGGCCTCACTGCAATGGAGAGGGGTTAGCTTATGCAGTCATCTTACCGGATTTTCAGAGTATTCGGCATCTCTGTTGAATTACATATCACCTTTGTTTTATTGATGGTTCTTTTGTTGGGTTACA
>JAOZNG010000225.1 GCA_029933895.1 archaeon | reverse complement strand
TACCAACGGATACAGTCAAAAACACCCACCTGTTTTGTTTTACCTCCGGGGCCCCTCCCCCCGGGGGACACTTCACCAAAACCTGAATCCCTCCAGGGAAGTGGGAAGAGCGGTCTCATTTAACCGTTCTCTTTATACACCCCTGGCGGGTGGAGATTTGCATTGACGTGCACCCCACCGAATGGCTGGAGTCTGAAAGATGCAATCAGCCTGGGGCCCCCAGGGTTTAAACGGGACAGGACAACTTTCAAATAGTACAATAACATATCAGAATTGTACCATGTATAGTACAATTCGGACAATACTGCAATACTGGTTTGAGAAGAAACTCCCGGAGATCATACCCCGGGAGATAAACCTTGAGGGTTATCTCCAGATGGAGCCCAGAAAGATTGTGGCCATAACAGGCTTCAGAAGGGTTGGAAAGACCTATGTCCTCTTTCAGCTGATAAAAAGACTTCTTGAGGAGGGGATGGGGAGAGAGCAGATCATATACATCAATTTTGACGATGAACGGATACCCCGGAGGAGAGAGTTTCTCACAGAGCTTCTCCCTGCTATTAAGAGAAGTGTAGGGGAGAGGTTTGAGTTTCTCTTCCTGGATGAGATTCAGAACATGCCTGAGTGGTCCCGCTGGCTGAGAAGGATATACGATACCGGGGAAGCAAGGATATTCATAACAGGTTCCAGTTCGAAGGTCTCCAGCAGGGAGCTTCCCACAGAGCTGAGGGGGAGGGCTCTTGAGGTTAAGGTGTTCCCACTCTCTTTCAAGGAGTTCCTGAGATTTAAGGGAGAGGAGGTTGACTTTGAGAGTGTACAGTACTCCGAAGGGCAGATGGCCAGGCTGCAAAGACACCTTGACGAGTATCTCTATTACGGGGGTATGCCCGAGGTGGTTCTCTCCCCGGAGTACAGGAGGTTTGAGATACTTCAGCAATACTACGCCACCATAGTCAGCAGGGATATAATTGAGAGATATCGGATAAAGAACGAGGAGGGATTGAAGGCGCTCCTGCGCCTCCTTCTTAATTCAACTGTATATTCCACAAGCAGGTTGTATAACACCATGAAAAGCATGGGGCATGAGATAGGAAAGACCACGCTTCATAACTATCTGGGGTACGTGGAGAGCTCATATTTCCTCCGCAGTGTACCCATATTCTCCCCGAAAGTGAAGGACCAGATGCAGTATCCCAGAAAGCTCTATATTGTGGATAATGGATTCATAAGTTCACTATCCACGAGGTTCTCCAGAAATATTGGCAGACTCTATGAGAATATGGTGGCGATGGAGCTTATGAGAAGGTACACTGGGGTGGACCAGGGATTATACTACTGGAGGGATTCAAGAGGAAAAGAGGTGGATTTTGTGGTAAAGGATGGAGTGGAGGTGAAGGAGCTTATTCAGGTATGTCATAACATGGAGGATTACAACACCCGGAGGAGGGAGATCTCCGGGCTTCTTAAAGCCTCCCGGGAGCTTAGATGCCGGAGGCTAACTATAATAACGGAGACGGAGGAGGGAATGGAGGAGCATGAGGGAAGAAAAATAAGGATTCTCCCCCTCTGGAAGTGGATCACTGGTGTGGATGATAGAGTGGCCTGAGGAAGTGAGAAGCAATTTTTCCCATATTCTATGATGTTTCCAGGAATTTTGATACTCCCCAGGACAGCATTCAAATGGGATTCTGAAGGGTATGTTCCCCCGAAGGATTTATGCCCTCCCCACTGGGTGGAGAAGCCCCGAGCAGGTCTGAAGGGGGAAGGGTTCAGGCCAGAGGAGGGGCTTAAGGTGGGGGTAGAAGGTGGGTATCTACCCCCAGGGTCATTAGAAAAACCCCCTCAATTTCATTTTACCCCCGGGGCCCAGCCAATAGATTCTCCCACCCGGGGCCCCTTGGCCCCCCGGGGAGAAAGAAAACAATAGATTCCCCCACT
>JAOZNG010000054.1:7264-7635 GCA_029933895.1 archaeon | reverse complement strand
ACGAAGGTTCGCCCTGCGTTACGATTGGAATGTTATAATTGATAGGTATTGGGTACCCTTCCTCGAGGAGGCTGAGACAGAGCTTAAGCCACTCTTGGTTAAAGGAGGAGTGAGAACATGGGCCTGAAAATTGGAATGATAACACCTTGGGGAAAGACGGTTAGATGCGGAATTCGGACTTACAGTGAGAACCTTTCTAAGGCCCTTGCGGAATCAGGTATAGAGGTCTACATAATTAGGTATCCAAGGTTCGGTAGGCGTAATATTGATCTTCTCCGGCTTATCGTCGAGAAGATCCCGGGCGAGGTTGATCTGATTCATGTACAACACGAATATGGCTTGTTCTCCGGCTTGGAAGGAGGGTTCTATGG
>JAOZNG010000054.1:0-7254 GCA_029933895.1 archaeon | reverse complement strand
CTTAAGCGTTTGCACCCAGACAAACCCGTCATAACTACGATGCATGCCACAGGCCTGTACAACATAGATCCAGTTGTCTGTTCGGCGTCTGACCGTGTAATTGTACATAACGAATATTGCTTAAAGAGGCTTCCCAAGGCCTTCCATGGGAAGGTGGTTGTTATCCCACATGGCTGTATGGAGCCGGTGAAGTGTCCTCCTGAGGATGAGTGTAAACGGGCTTTGGGGATAGACCCCCGGGCCCCCATTGTCGGCTACCTCGGTTTCATAGCCCCCCAGAAGGGGCTGGAGGCATTGATAGAGGCCATGACCCATGTGAAGAGCGCCGCCCTCCTCATTGGGGGCGGGTGGCATGTGGAAGAGGAGACGGGATACATAGAGGGTTTGAAGAGGATGACGCTCAGTCTGATGCCGGGTCGGTATAGGTGGCTGGGCTATGTCCCGGATGAGAGGCTGTCCACGGTCTATGGGGCTATGAAGGTTGTGGTTTATCCTTCTCGGTTTATCAGTGAGTCTGGGGCTCTCTTGATGGCTTTGAGTCACGGGAAGGCGGTTATAGCCAGGGATCTTCCGCCGGTGAGGGAGAAGAGGGGGCTGGGCGCCCTGACGACCTTTAGGACCGTGAGGGGTCTGACTAGGAAGATCAGGGAGCTTCTGAGGGACGGCGAGGCTAGGCGTCGTCTTGAGGAAGGGGCCAGAAGATATGCTGAGAAGCATTCATGGTGCAACATGGCTAAACTTCATATAGACGTTTACGAAAAGTTATTAGGGGAGGTTAGTTGAACGAAAAGAAGATCGTTATTATCAAGGACCGGAGGGGCGGAAGCAGGTTTGAAGTTGTAAAAAGCAACATGCCTGTCGTCGTTGAGGAGAAGAAGGGGCGATCCTAAATGCGTGTGCCTGAAATCCTCTTCCCTTTGGTGGCTAAGGGAATCGTTGAGGAAGAGCAGGTCTTAACGTTCTGGCATGACACCCTGTTGCTGATCTTTCCTCCTGGAGCACGGCTGACGATGACTTATAGGCCTAGAACCGGGTACATATACCTTATCTGGCGTATGACTATGGGTAAGCCTAGAGACTACGATACCGGGGACGTCTTAACCACGGACGACTACGGCTTCTGGCACAGGCACTCGCAGATGAGGTGGCACTGGGATCCTGGTGTTGAATCGATCTATGATGTGGAATATCCTCACTGGCTTGAGGTTACGGAGGAGGACCCGGTTGAGCTTGAGTTCTATAATGATATTGATCAGGATGGCGATGGCGAACCTGACACGACGGTTATTCAGGACTTCAGCATCTGGATTTTCGAGTGTAGTGAGGAGTGGTGGGAGAAGCATGTGAAACCCTACGTCAAGGGTCTTTATAATTTGTTCAAGGCTCTCGGCGGCTTAGACGTTAAGGACGTTGCGAAGTTCCTGAAAGGGAAGGAGGTTAGGAGGTAATGGTGACCTACAGGAAGGGGAAGCATACTACATACCCCGTTGGACCGCTTTCCTATTCTCGTATGAAGGAGATCATGGAGGCTCTTTGGGAGAGTGGCGGCGCTGGAAGGTATGCTCTCCGTGAAGAGTTCGGTATGCTTCATCCGATTATCGGTGCTAAATGGGCTGTGAAGCGTTACGGCGTGGTAATAGACGAGGCTGGAATTAAAAATGGCAATCCAAGCGTGATTAGGGACGGAGACATCTACAGGATGTACCATACGAGGAGAGTGTCCAGTACAGAGCCGTTCTACATAGCCATGAGGACAAGTTATGATGGAAAGAGCTGGACATCACCTGTAACCGTTATGACTAGGGACATGGTGAATGCCGCTGGATACGATATTACTGGAGTTTTTCAACCTTCAGTATTAAAGGAAAACGGCACCTACTACATGTTCTTCGTTGGAAATCAGATGCAGCCTTGGGGTGTTAGGAGAAGGCAGATTTTCCTTGCCATATCAACTGATGGTGTGAATTTTAGTGGGATCAGAGCTGTTTTGACCCCAAGACAGAACAGTATAGAAGAAGAATGCTGGCACCCCTTCGTAGCCAAGTTCAGAGGCAAATATTACATGACCTATATAGGCACGGATTTTAGGTTCCCTGAGACTAATCCGATGCGGTTTAGGCTAATGCTCTGTGAGAGTGAAGATCTAGAAACTTGGACTAAACTAGGCATAATCAACATGGAAGGTGCTTTGGGAGAATGGGATGGCGGAAAAATGTTTGACCACTCAATCATCAACATAAACGACAGTTTATTGCTAATAGTTTACGCTGCTGAAGCAACAGCAGGCAACGAGGATATGAGAATAGGCTTAGCTTACAGCTTCGATATGAAGCACTGGTTCGGAAGACGTATGCTTCTTGCTAGAGTTTTGGATTCAGAGGCACGCTATATTGCTGACTGTAGCGTTCTGTATGAGGGTGGCAAGCTTAAAATCTGGTATGAAGGAAATGATGGAGTAACTGATCCAGCTACAAACCAATCAACAGTAAGAGAGCACTACGTTGAAGCCGTAATGAGCGACCTCCACGTGATGGAGCTATGGATAAACAAGACGATCCCAGTAGCAGGCGAAACAACTGACGATGTAGATACCAAGTTCGAGAAGGTGAGCTTCCATCTGATAAGCGACCAGGATGGCACAGGCTACGTTCAAGCCTACGACGAGGTTGCAGGCGACTTCAAGGATGTGTATGACTTCCCCGTTTCAGCAGATACTCTAACCGTTGAGACTCCAGCCTTCAAGGCTAAGAGAATGCGTTTAAGGTTCGTGCCTTCAGCCGAGGCGACGGTCTCGGCTTGGATGGTGGCTGAATGAGCCTTCCCTTAAGCGTTTACCATAGGCTTCCGAAGAGGCTTCCACATTCCCTAGGCTTCAAAAAATATGCGGTTGAGCTTGATGGAGCAACGGGCTTCATAGACTTTGGAGACCCAGCAGTGATAAACAACATAGCGTCTAGGCACACGGTAGGTGTCTGGGCAAAGCTTCAAAGCACAGGAGCTTCTCAGCGCTTAGTAGTTAAGCATACATTCCACCTATTGGCAACTAATGCGAGGGCAATTAACGTTTGGCAGAGTGCCTCAACTACGAGTCCCGCCTCGTCTACCCCTAACTACTTGTTTGATTGGGGTGAGTGGATATATGTCGTTGTCACCTATGACGATGCAACGGATAGACTCTACAGGATATACTTAAACGCTGAAGAAACTCCCTATGCCTCTCAAACGGCGGCACAAGGGACATTAACAGGTTGGACGCTAAGCAATCTCCTTGTAGGCAAGCACCAATCCGACATGTATTGGCTGAAAGGACTTGTAGGCTCTGTATGGATGTACAATCGAATACTTAGCCGGCGTGAAATTTACTGGAACATGCTTAATTACCATAATATAATCAGGGATGGACTCGTATTTTGGGTATACATAGATGAAGGGTTAGGATCAATAGTCTATGACAGGAGCGGATACGGAAACAACGGAAACTTATCAGGCGGATACTCATGGAACAGGATAAGGATGCATGAACTTAGAGCGGAGGTTGGAATCTAGTGGGTCTAAAGCCTCTAAGATTTTAGGTTGCTATAACCTCATTTATGACGTCGTTTGAGGCATAACCGAATCCGAAGGCACTACAGAATATATAGATTCCCGCCTGCTCAGGTATGACGAAGGCTGGGAAGGTTAATAGTGTGACTGTGAGGCTGACCATGAAGGCGAAAATGGCTGTTCCGAGATACTTGAAGTCGAAGGGGAGTCTCTCTCCTCTTTCCTCAGCTTCCTTCATCTTACGTATGTAGGGTAGAACCGTTCTAAAGAAGACTCCAAGGAATACTCCCAAGAAGGCAATTATAGTTGGGTTCATTATGTCACCACCTCGATTGGGAAACGGACAATCAGAACAAGGTCTTCCTCACGTATGACTTCATAGGGTAAATCAGTTATCAGTAATTGCTCTCTAGGTACCTTCCAAGAATGATAGATCTCTAAGACATAGTATGGGTTGTCTTCTATTGGGGATCTAAGCTCTAGGTGTGCCTGAAGGTCTCTCACAGCCTTTGAAGTTCTCCAGACAAGGTAATAGGTTGCTGGGATTCCACCTGTCCAAGCCCCTGAACCTAGACACACCCTCCTAAGAGACTCTCCCTCATGAGCCAGACCACCTATCTCAACATGCTTCATAAGCCTCCTAGCCCAGGCAGGCTCAGCTCTAGTTGCTAGATCATAGAAGACCTTTGCCCCAACTCCAGCTACAAACCCTAAGAGACCAAACTCCACCTCCATTCTACTTCACCAAGTTTACTATTGCCAGTATCACGGTTAAAATTGTTCCTGCCAAGAGAGCCCACAGCCTACTGTCCAACTTATCAATACTCTTCTTCACGTCTTGGATTTCGTTTGACAGGGCCGCCCTATAGGCCTCACAGAGGTGTAAAGTAACTACATCGTCAGGGTTTTCTCCTTGCCCAGACATTTGAATCAATATGTTCTACGGATAAAACTAATTTAAGTTTGCGCCTCATATTAGGTGGATATGATAGAGATCGTGGATCTGAATGGTAGGAAGAGGCTTGTGAAGTCTATTAGGGTTATCGACCATGAGGTTAGGAACTCTATTCATGGTGGGACCCTGACTGAGAAGTATGTTGAGGTCGTGATCGTTGGGAGGCATAGGAGGAGGACTTGGAAGGAGTGGTATCCACTGGAGAAGTTCAAAGAGATGAATCCAAACCTGAAGATTTAAGGCTTGTTAGGGTTTGGAATGTGACTTTAAAGGATGGGAGGAGGGTTAGGGTTGCGACTATTGAACAGGGTCCAAGGAAGCCAGCTCCCTGTGAGGGATGTTCTGCACCATGTTGTAGATCCTTCCTTAGGCCAATCTTGACTTCAGAGGAATTCCTTTCTAAGAGGTTTCCAGTCACTCTTATCCCCCCTGAACCCTGGCTGAAGAGGAGGGTTCCTAGGGTTCAGTATGTAGCCGCCCTAGCCTTTGTGAATGGGAAGTGCCCCTACTTCGACCCCGAATCTTCAAAGTGCCTCCTATGGCCTAATCCCCCTAAGGCCTGTCTAGCCTACTCATGCCTAGAGGATACAAGACCTGAGGTTAGGGAGTTTGTTAGGAGGAGGATGAAAAAATGGCGGGGACAGTAACTTCAGGTCTCTCCTTCTTCTCCGGTGCTACTGGTGGGGTATCCGACTGTGACTCGGTTACCGACTGGACTGGTTCTCCAACCCTTGATACGGAGATATATATTCAGGGAACAGGGGCTCTATCAGCTAAGGTCAGTAAGACGACCTATACTTCTATGTTTACCCTTTTATCACCAATAGACTTGAGTGACACCCAGTTGTTCATTTGGGCTATGGTGGCAACTATTGGTCTTCTCGATACTAAGGCTAATGGTGGTTTAAGGATAAGGGTGGAGGATGGAGCTGGAAATTGGGGGGAGTGGTATGTAGCTGGGAAGGATACTTGGGGAGGTAGTTGGGAGTGTTTCATGGTTCACACAACAGTAAGTTTTGACTCGCAGAGTGCTACTCCTCCAGATATGACTGCAATAACGGCGGTGGGGATCGTCTGCGTAATAACTGGTAGTGTGGCTAAGACGAACTTCTGGTGGGATGCCCTAAGGTATGGGGTAGGTCTCTATATAAAGGGAGGGACTGAAACCGATCCTGCTACCTTCGATGATTTTATCACAGCCGAGCGGAACATAAACAATATGTGGGGGATCATTACAGAGGTTGAAGGCATAATTCTCGTCCAGAGCAAACTATTCATTGGTTCAACTACTGAAGGAGAATCGACTTATTTCAAGGATACAAACAAGGTAATAGTCTTTAGGGATAGAGCCGTCCCAGTAGATTTCTATGAGATAACTATTCAAGGGAATGCAACTGCAACGACAAAGGTCTTCTTTGGGGAGAAGGTAGGTGGGAGAGGGATCTCAGGTTGTATCTTTAGATCCGCAGGGGCCCCGAAATTCAAATTCATAGCTACAGACCCTAATATCACAGATCTAGGAGTTTATGGATGCTCCTTCTTTGATGCTGGAGGGATCTCCCTGCCTCCATACTCGATGACTAGAGAGGTTCTTAGTACAAACTTTGAGGCTTGTGGTGAGATTTTGCCGGATACCTGCATAGTGAAGTACTGTAACATAATTAATGCGGATGATAGAGGTATTAGGATATCCTCTGTAGACCACAATATTTCAGATTGTAATATCATAGGTTGCCCACATGGAGTTCATGTGAACTTTAGTGATACATTTGTATTCGACGCCCTCATATTTTCAGGGAACACCTATGACATAGAACACTCTGTTGCTGGGACGCTTACAGTAAACTGTGTGAATGGCTCTAACCCCACCACAGTTGATGAGACAGGTGGTGGGAACACCCAGATAGTGAATACGGTCTATGTAACCATCTATGTCGTCGATGCAGACCTTAACCCAATTCAGGGAGCCCAGGTCTATGTATTCAACTTGGATGACTCAATTGAGATAATGAATCAAGCGACGGATTCTAATGGGATGGCTCAGACCACTGTGAACTATACTGGGGACAAATCCCTTCTTATAAGGGTGAGGAAGTCTACCCCTTCAGCAACAAGATATGTCCCTGTTGAGACCTATGGAACCCTGACCTCAAACGGGTTCACAACCACGATAACCCTCTATGAAGACACGGTATTATAAGATTTTTAAAATTCGTCTGTATTCATATATACTCGGTTGAGATGGCTATCGGGGACGATTGGAGCATAGATACGGTCAATAGGATAATCAAATATGTAGGTTCTGGAGCTGTCTATACCGTCAACGAACTGTACAGCTGGTTAATGGATACCTTCGACGACCCAGCATATATGGATGATCCAGTACCTATGAGTGCGAGAACGCCTACGGACTACCAGATGGAGAACCAGTGGTTCATCCCCTATGGCTCCTTTAAATACCTTAAGGGAGGAGCTATCGCCACAGTTGATTGGGATGCCAATACGAATGACTTAGGTATCCTGAAGGTTATCTTGGAGGAGACGGGTTACATTAACTGTGTCCCCTCAGATATAGGCAAACAGGTTGTCGGAGGGACTTCTGGTCATACTGGGACTCTCCTTGACTATGATAATGTTCATAGGTTTTGGTGGGTCAGGGTTGACACTGCTGGGCAGACCTTCCAAGACGGTGAAACCCTGACGATTACAGATGGAACGGGCTCTGGAACCATCACAACTAATGGGAGGAAGACTGT
>JAOZNG010000224.1 GCA_029933895.1 archaeon | reverse complement strand
GGAGTCGCCAGTGCATTGGCAACGAAGTTGAGGTTGCCGATGACGAACCGCTCTACCTGAGTGTGGACATCGCCAGGTATGGCGATGACGTCTCCGTGGTGATGCCCCGTAGGGGTCTTAAGGTCTATGAGTGGGATGTCTTCAAAGACATGAATACAATATCGCTAGCAGGAAACATTCTGCAAATGTATACAGAGCGTAATGCCAGTGGCGTCATTCTTGACGAGATCGGAGTCGGAGCAGGCGTTGTAGACTGGCTTGAAAAGCATGGAATGGTTAACTGCTACGGAGTAAATGTGTGCTGGAAGTCTAGCGACGTCAGTCGCTATCACAGGTTACGGGATGAGCTGTGGTGGACAGTGCGAGAGAAATGTATGCGAGGCCTGTATTCATTTCCTCCAACAGAGGAGTCGGAGACGCTATGTGATGAACTGGCTTCGCCAAAGTATGACTTCAATGCCCAAGGTGGTATTGTTGTCGAGAGTAAGAAGAAGATGCGGGCTCGTGGCGTCGGGAGCCCGAACAGGGCTGACGCCCTCGTGTTGAGCGAGTATATTAACAGCGTAGCTCACAGAGTATGGCCCGTGAAGAAAACGCATGTATCTTCTCCCAGAAGACACTATGCTGTTGGCGGGGAATATGCCTGGATGGTGACATAGATGAGTGTAATAGTGGCAGAGAACGAAAACTGGCGGATTAGACAGGCAGAGGGTGACAACTACGCCCTCACTTGTGGGAAGGGTCACTTCACGTTCTATATAAAAGGGCGAAATGAGAAGCTTGTATTCTACAATATGCTTGTGTCAGCGAAAGCTGAGATGAAAGACGTAGTCTTTCTGACGTTTGGCGGCTGGTTTGCGTTGTGGCTGACGGTGGAAGATGTGAATTTCCTGCTGGAAAATCTGCCGATGACGGAGGCGGAGAAAGAAGCAAGTGCGGAAGTGAGCACAGAAGTGCGAAGCTCTGGAGGAGTGACTATACAGTAATAAAGTCAAAATTTGACGTTTCTGCTACACATTGCGTAGCAGGGGAGGAGGATTAAGATGAGACCTTATGTAGATGTCGACTTAGACTCGGAAGTCCTCGAGAGGAAAGAAGGGCTTATAGCTCGCTACAAAGTGAAGGTCAAAGCGATTGCTTTCAGCCCAGACGATGAAATCGTGGAGGGCACTGTGAGGTGTGTTCACTACGGACAGTTAATCGGCGGGCGTAAGACCGAGATAGACATCTTTCCTGGTGTAGGAAACATAACAGGCTCTGGGTCGTGCGACGACCCTTACGTAGTAGAGGGAGAGTTCGAGTCTGCTAAGTATCCTGGGTTGTGGTGCTGTATTGCCACAGTCAAGGACAGCAAAGGAAACAGAATTACTGTGAAGAAAGGATTGGGCTTAGACAAGAAGGATTGACAGTGATGAAGTGGTTAGCTGTATTGGTCTTTGTGTTGGTTGTCTTGCCTTTGACGGTGGGTGCTGTAGTCCACACTTACATTATTATTCCAGAGGCTGTGGCGGAAGAGTTCACGGCGAAGTGGAACTACCAGTGTCCTGGTTGGGAAACGAAATTCGTGCTCTACCTGAAAGGCTCTGGTGACAGCTGGACGGAAGTCCAAGAGTTTGCTTCTAAGTGCGATGACGGTGAAGTCGGGGCGAAGAGCTTCGAAGAAGCGTTCACTTATGATGTTGTTCCTGGGCAGAACTACACGTTTGGGCTGACAGCGAAGAATGCTGACGACGAGAGCGACAAAGCAGAAGCTACGGTCTACGTCCCGTGTCCTAAGCCTGTAATGCCTGAGGGCTTTATTATATTACTGCTGGAGGATTAAATGGAAAATGCTTTGATAGATGGCAATCATAATGCTAGCTTGCTAGCCGAAGATGCTGATAGCTGTGAAACAGCTCGGCTGCGGTGCAAGGGCAGAGCTCTGGTCACCGTCGGAGGACCGCTGATGC
>JAOZNG010000223.1 GCA_029933895.1 archaeon | reverse complement strand
GGAGAGACGGAAAGAGAAAGATTCCGCATGGAAAAATTCGGATTCAAAAGAAAAGTGGAACCTCTCCTCACCCTGGGTACATCCGTACCCGTCAGAATCCACCACGTTGAGATCGCTGAGGGCTTCCTTGATCTTCAGCTCGCTTAAATAATATGGATCTGCTAATCCCTCCTTTACCTTTAAAGTACAACACAATCAATACAACAATTACTACCACCGTGATCACCACGCCTGTAACTACCCTCCACATCCGCCCTCCACCCCCTACCCCCTCCACCTCCCTAACATTAACAACTACCTCCTCAATAGGCTCATCCTCCCCTATAACATCAACCCTCACCATATACTCCCCAGCCCTATCAAATCTAACCCTGACCTCCGTGCCATTTCCCTCAAAATATCTCTCCCCACCTAACAACACCTCCCAGCGAAATCCCAACTCACCACCATATCCACTCCATACTACCCTGAAAATAACCTCCTCACCCACCTTATACTCATCCCTGTATGGGATAACAGATACCTCACACTGAAGCGTTGTCAGATTCCTCTCAATCTCAACATCCATCCCCACCTCACCATTCACTCCTCCCTCCACACCCACCTCAAACCTCAACTCATACCTGCCCGCATCACCATCCTCCGGCTCCAATATTATACCTCCATCCACCTCCTCACACCACCCATACTCCGTCAAAAGTTGAACATACACACTTCCATTACCCCTATATTCCACCTCATAATGTATCTCACTCCTCTCCCTCTCCTTCATCACAACCCTCTCCGGCAACAACAAAACCGGAACCTCTCCCTCAACTACCATCACCCTCAACTCTACCTCCAAGTATCCCCCTCTGCCATCACTCACATTCAAATAAATCGTATAATCTCCAATATCCTCTATCCTCGGACTTAAATACAACACAAGCCCCTCAACCCTAAGCCACCTGGGCCTCTCCCCCTCTACACTCACCACCAACTCATCCCCGTCCGGATCCTCAACATCCAAACCCACCTCAATAACGTCCCCCGCACTCACAACCACATCAACATGCTCATCTCCCTCAGGCGCATGATTCCTCTCCTTCACTGTAAGGTTGAACCGCACCATAACCTCCGAACCATTGTTGTCTGATACCCATACCCTCACCTCCTGCACCCCCACATCCTCAATCGCCGGAATTATCAATATCAACCCCCCCTCATCTATCTCCGCAAACCCTCTTCCGCTATACTCAATCCTGTACGTCAATATATCATTGGGATTCGGGTCCCTCGCAATTACCTGATACCTAAACTCATCTCCCACATAACACTCCTGATCCACTATCCCCTCTACAATCGGCTCCCTGTTCGGTGGAATTACCTCTATCTCAAACACCACCCTCACCACAGACCCATTGTTATCATCTACCTCCAGCACCACCCGGTATATCCCCTCATCACCCTCACCCGTTCTAAACCAGATATATTCATAATAGTAAAAATGAAGCTCAAATGGTGCATCACTAAACACAATCCTCACAGTCACCTCATCACCATCAGGATCACTTATGTTCAGATACACCCTCCCCACCTCCCCCGCAACCACATTAACCCTTCCTATCTCACCCACCACAGGAGGATTGTTCGGAGGCAACACAAGAAGATAAAATTCCATGCTGTCCCTTGAACCGTTCCCATCGTATACCGTCACAGTGAAGTTCACCCTCCCCACATCCCCCTCCTCAGGCCTGTATGAGAAGTTTCCCGTCGTGTTCTCCAATGTGAAATTGACCTCAGGATAAGATACAAGTTCATACCACGGCCTATCACCGTCAGGATCCTCAGCCCTGAACGTATAATTAAACCACCTACCTGCAGCCACCCTCGTCCCATTCCCCGGTACCCTTACCAACCTTATACCTCGGTTGTATGGCTCACCCCACGGCTTTATCAAAGGATAGTGATCCACACTGTCTTCATCAATCACATACGGC
>JAOZNG010000053.1:5219-7783 GCA_029933895.1 archaeon | reverse complement strand
AGGCAACAGGATTGGTGAGGGATGCGTTGACTGAGTAATTCCAGAGCGAACCAATCTCCTCAATATCCATCCGAGAATCTATGGGGGTATAACCTGTGTTGTTGAAGTCGTACTGGAATACATTCCAGGAGGAGGCAGATAAATTCCAGGAAAAACATAGGATTAAACCAACCAAAAATAATTCCTTTTTCATTATCAAATTAATTATTAATTGTTGGTATATATATGATGGAATTAACGGATTACATCTTACTGGGGGTCCTGCAGGGCGTGACCGAGTGGCTTCCAGTCAGCAGTAGCGGACAAAGCATGCTTGCTTTAATCTCTGTACTGCAGGCGAACCCGGAAACAGCCATGAAGTTTGCCATATACCTGCACACCGGGACTCTGCTGGCAGTCCTTGTAAGGTTCAGGAGGGAGGTTAGATACATCCTTACCTCGCTACCCAAGATGAGGGAGGATAAAATCACATCATATCTTATTGTTTCCACGATAGTTACCGGCCTGGTGGGGATACCGGTGTATCTCCTGATGAAGCAGTCCCTGGGGATTCTAGCAGAGCAAGGGGAACTGGTGACTGCCTTGATTGGTGTATTCCTGGTCTTGACTGGTTTCGCCATATACCTATCCCATAAAAAATCTGGTTTACGGGGGATAGAGAACATAGCCTCCAGGGATATGGTTGTAGGAGGTATAGCACAGGGTTTCGCCGTAGTCCCCGGCGTGTCCCGGTCAGGTATCACGATATCCGCTCTGTTGTTTCTGGGGCTGAAACAGGATACCGCCTTAAAACTTTCTTTTCTCATGTCGGTTCCCGCTGTCCTTGGAGCTGTGGTATTGGACCTGCTCCAGGAGGATTTTATTGTCTTCGACTTCACGGGATTGGCTATCGCCGTGTTCACATCATTTATCGCGGGATATGCTACCATGGACCTCCTTATCAGGTTTTCGAGAAGGATAAGGTTTGACGTCTTCTGTGTTTTTTTCGGCTTGGTTGCAGTAGTCATTTCCCTTGGTGGTGTGATATGAAAACAGGTGATGATTGGGGGGAGGAGAGAGAGAAACTTGTTGATTCACTGGTCTCGAGGGGCTACCTGAGTGATGAGAAAGTGAAGGATGCAATGCTTTCGGTTCCCAGACACGAATTCATACCAGAGGAGGAGCGAATGCATGCCTATAGGGACACGCCCCTGACTATCGGCTCAGGGCAGACTATCTCAGCACCACATATGGTCGCCATCATGACCGAGGAAGTTGATGCAGGTAGAGATAGCAGGATACTGGAGATTGGCGCCGGTAGCGGATACCAGGCTGCGGTGTTGGCGGAGATAGCAAGTGAGGGGGAAGTGGTTACGCTCGAGAGAATCAAGGAGCTTGCTGATTACGCCAGAATGAACCTTGAAAGACTTGGTTATGGAAACGTGGAGGTCATATGCGGTGAAGGAACACGTGGTTACAGGGTGAAAGCTCCCTACGACAGGATTATTGTCACAGCAGCTGCTCCAAGAATCCCGGAGGCATTAATCGAACAGCTCAAAGAAAGGGGCAGGATGCTTATACCCGTGGGGGGAAAGCTGATGCAGACCCTGATGCTGGTGGAGAAAAAATACGGGGGGGTGGTGAAAAAAGAGATATGTGGCTGTGTCTTCGTACCCCTGATAGGAGAAGAGGGATGGTAGACTCAACCCTCAACCTCTTTACCTCGCTCCTGTGGAATAACTCTTTTTCTGCCACTGAATTCCTTATCCAGCTCCACTCCCTTATAGAGCCGGTCCAGATAGACTGCGAGTGCAGCTACCTCTGAGTGCGGCTGGTTTCCTATAGCTATATTATAGTCTGCTAACTGATAGACCTCGGAGGGGACTTTCTTTCCGCCTAAAACCACCAGTTTATCCCTATCTCCTGACAAAACCGATTCTGGTGCCTTGTTTATGTTGATGCCGTACATGGTTAAATGTATCGAGTCCCCGTCAAAATCCCTGATGTATCTACGCCAGTCGATGGTTGAGTTAACAGAGAAGGAACCACCCCATTCAGACACTATCTGCAGGATACTGCCCTCAACATGAGGGTCGTGGACGTCCATTACCAGTTTCTCGGCTCCGAAAGCCCTGGACACCAGACCAAGGTGTGTGCTGATGCGCTTGTCTCTCGCGAAACGGTGACCTAATCTCAAGACCTCAATCCTCATCCAGCATCCCTCTAGCAGCCAGTAATCCTGTAGCAGCGGCATTAACGATATCCCTGCTTAAACCAGCCCCGTCTCCGGCGACAAACAGTCTCCCTAAACTAGACTGCATTCTTTCATCAACCCTGACCTGGGTGGCATAGAACTTGATTTCAGGAGCATAAAGCAGCGTGGAGTCGGAATAAACCCCCGGGATGATTTCATTCAGTTTCTTCAGGCCCTCAATCAGGTCCATGACGATTCTATGAGGCAACGCCATTGAGATATCTCCAGGGGTGACATCCGTGAATGTGGGCTGGATGCGGTTGCTTTTAATCCTGCCATTATGTGATCGTCTGCCCCTCCTCAGGTCACCCAGCCTCTGAAGTATCGGCTT
>JAOZNG010000053.1:0-5209 GCA_029933895.1 archaeon | reverse complement strand
ACATTCCGTACTCGATTGTATTCTCCACAGGCTTGGTTAACTCCACCCTCACAAGGAAAGCGAAGTTGGTGTTCTCGGAGTCTTTTTTTATGAAAGAATGCCCGTTGACTCCAACAACGCCGTCATAGTTTTCCTTGACCACGAAACCCCGGTGGTTGGTGCAGAAGGTTCTCACAAAGTCATCATATCTATCGCTTCTGATATGGAACTTCGGGTCCCTGTTGATTTCTATGATATCATCCATGACTATGGCAGGGACCTCTATCCTGACGCCGACATCAATCCCTGAAAATTTTGCATTAATATCGTGTCTTTGCACGAGAGAATTAAACCATGAAGCCCCGTATCGTCCCGGAGCAGCCAGCACGTATCTCCCATTGATTTTTCTCCCATCCACCAAGACAACACCCTTACAGGTACCGTCTTCAATCAATAGATCCTCAACCCTTGTCTCCAGCAGAAACTCAACATCTTTTCCCAGGAGATAGTCCCTGAACCGGGATATCACCCTAGGGCCCTCATCAGTGCCTATATGTCTCTGGGGGATATCCACAAAGTTTACCCCGACTGATGCTGCCTTCTTTTTTAGGTTGTGGATTGCATCCTCGTCCACTCCATAGAGCTTATCAGGGCAGCCGAATTCCAGGAATATCATATCCACCCTATTTATCAAGTCAAGGGCCTCCCTCTGGTTGCTGGTGAAATCAGCTAGATTTCCCCCGATATCCGGTCTCAGGTTGAGTGTGCCATCGCTGTAGGTTCCAGTACCCCCCACACCACACATTATATCGCATGGAACGCAATTCACGCACACTCCGGTCTCCTCCATAGGGCATTTCCTGTCCCCTATATCCTTTCCCTCATCAATCAATAGAAGAGAGCCACCGAATTCACTCTTAACCAGCTCATATGCAGCGAACATGCCAGCAGGACCTGCCCCGATAATCACCACATCATACTCCTTCTTTACCACAGTAATTCAATAGACCATACTAGCTTAAATATCTTTCCTATACGTGGGGTATTATTATCCTGCCTTCTTCATCGCCAACCTCCTCCGTAGAGTTCTTGAGGTGGAGGAAGGCTGTTATCGCAGAGAACACGGCATCTAATTCATCCCTTGATAGGAATCTTTTCTCAATATCTCCTGTTAACCCAGAGGATAGAAGGTTTTTCTGCACCATCCGGTCGTTTCGGTTATATAAGCCCAGGATTTTAGCTGACGCTGTTGCATAGACCTCAATTAATCTAAGTCCCTCCCTGCTCAAATCCTCAGCCAGCGAAGAACCCCTCAGAGCCAAAACCTCCATACCCCTGAGGGTCACTGGGAGAGCACCATAGCCAGACAATTCGGAATCACATCGCCTGTTTCTGCCATTATAGATTAAGGGAGCATCCACTGCCGTTAACTCAGGGCTAGCCTTCCTGAGGTTCTTCATAATCTCCTGGTTGGAATGCAACACCCTAATGGAAACATGCTTCACATCCCCATCAACCGATAATATGCAGAAACCTGAATCGTTTTCAGGGTTACCTGCTAAATCCAACCCAGCAACATTCATAGGATTAATATTTAGTTATGCTATTATTTAACATGTGGTTCCACGAGAAATACCTTAACGCTAGGGAGGAGAGAAAAAGCATCCTCTGCATTGGATTAGATCCTGCTCTTGAAGGGCAGAGGAAGCATGATGTTATACCCAAGAAATACGGGAACGACCTTCTGGGATTCTGCCTGGACATAATAGATGAGACGGCAGAGCATGCGTGTGCCTTCAAGATAAACAGCCAGTATGTCCTGTTCAAGCTTGCCTTGGATGAATTAAAACTGTTGAATCAGGTGGTAAGAGACAGGGGCTGTCTGTCTATACTGGACCACAAGCTGGGGGATATCAACGAATCAAATAATTCTGCTTTCTACTGGATAAAGAAGGCGGGTTTCGATGCCTTAACATACACACCATACCCCGGGAATATACGGGAGGCAGTGGATGATGCACACCAGCATAACCTTGGATTGTTTGTTCTAGCATTAATGTCCAATCCCCAGGCGGAATGGATACAAAAGGATGCTCCAGATGACCACCCCCCTCTCTATGAAAGAATAACCAGGGAAGCAGGTCTCTCAAAGGCAGACGGGCTTGTTGTTGGAACAACAGATCACGTGAAAAACCTTGACCTGAGAAGGATAAAGGCTTCCTGCGGGGATGAAACAATCTATCTCTGTCCGGGCGTAGGTAGACAACGAGGGCGTATAGAGAGGGTATTCCAGACTCTGGGAGATAATCTACTGCTGAACGTGGGGCGGGCAATTATATACGACCAACATCCTGGAGAGAAAGCAAATGGATATAGAATGCTTTTTGAGAAGTGGAAAAGAGCTGAAGCAAGTCATTGTGGTGAGGAATGATTTAAAGATGAGCAAGGGCAAGACCGCAGCACAGGTAGCGCATGCCTCACTCTCGGCTGCTGAGAAAAGCAGCTGGAAAAAGACATGGCTCTCTCAGGGACAGAAGAAAAGCGTTCTCGGATGTAAAAACATGGATGAGCTTAGAGTGATTTATCAACAGGCAAGGGAAGCCAACCTCTCCACTGCATTAATAACAGACCAGGGGAGGACTGAAGTGGATGAGGGGACAACGACATGTCTGGGTATTGGTCCAGCCCCGGGAAGAGACATAGACAAAATCACAGGAAAACTTAAGCTATTGTAAAAAATGAAGACAGGAAAGCTAAAGTATTATATTTTTCTGGTGGTTATCCTTGTAGGGTTGATGATAGCCCTGGATTTCTTCCTGAAGGCAGGGGGAGGTGATATAGATGGATACTTGGATAGCGTCAAGGGGCAATATTTCACTTATCTGCCGAGGGTAATTGGGGCATTGATTGTGTTGTTCATGGCAAAGATTTTCATAGACGTAACCAGCGCCGGAATGATGGGTTTCTTGGAGAAGATGGGGGACAGGGGGATGGAGATCATGAGGATATACAGGTACGTCATGTGGGCTCTCGTCCTTATCCTGGCGCTGTCCATACTCATAGAGGATTTAAGTACTTTCGTGATGTCTATGGGTTTAATCGGTTTCGGTTTAACCTTCGCTCTACAAACCCCGATAAGTTGCTTTGTGGCCTGGTTGATGATTATAATAAACAAGCCCTACAGGATAAACGACAGGATAAGCGTCGGCAATCGCCTAGAGGGTGATGTCGTGGAAATCACCATCTTCTACACACTGCTGAGGGAGGTCAAGTCTGGTGGAGCAGAGGTGACCGGCAGGCTTATCACGTTCCCCAACAACCTCATCCTCACCGAAGAGATAGTGAACTACACGTTGGATGTGGAATACGTCTGGGATGAAATAAACGTCTCCGTGACCTACGAAAGTGACAGGGAGTTGGCTGAAACAACCGCCTACGAGTGCGCGAACGATGTGATCGGGGATATAATGAGGAACGGGGCTGAGGCTATGAGACAAATTTCCAGGAAAAGGAGTAGTGCCATAAGCAGGGGCCTCACCAGATCCATAGCAGACAAGCCCCAGATCAGGGTCGAGCTCGCTGACTCCGCATTTATAGTAGGGGTCAGGTACATCACCCTCGCCAGAAACAGGCGGAAGCTGAGAACCAAAATCTACCAGAGGATACTGGACAGCTTCCAGGAAAAAGACGGTATAGAGATAGCATACCCGCACATGGAAGTAATACGTCACAGAGAGAAATAGAAGACGTCAGCCTACCTCCATGAAGGAGCCCATATCCGGTAAATCACCGTAGTCGTCGTCGCTTTCGTCGTTTCTCCTGTATCCAGGATTAACTTGGAGTATCCTGCACATCTTTACTGCTGCCTCAACAGCCCTCTTAGCGTATTCCACTCTCTCATGAGCCTCCAGACGACTCATGCCGGGGCCTGCGATACCCAAGCCGACCGGCTTCTCATATTCCAGCGAGAGATCTGAGATTTTCCTGCTGGCGTGCTGTGCCACAATCTCGTCGTGCTGGGTTTTCCCTTCGATAACAGCTCCCAAGGCAACCACCCCGTCGATGTTGTCCTTTTCCAGCATCCTTTTAACAGCTAACGGCATGTCGAATACTCCAGGCACCTTAACCAGTGAGACAATACCAGCATCCAGGAAACGGGCGTGTTCTTTCGCCAGTTCCACCATAGCATAGGTTATCTCATAATTGAATTCCGCAGCAACAATACCTAACCTGATTTTCGTCATTTTCTATCTAATCAAGATATATGAGGAAACCACTATAAATACGACACTAAAACGGGCATTTATGGTGACTTATTCAGTATATACTATATAGAGTGATAATTATTGTCGGAGCAAACGAGATAGGAGTGAATGTAGCTCTTAGACTGCTGAAGGCAGCCATGGATGTAATCATACTAGAGCAGAATGAGGTCCTGGCTAAGAGAGTCTCCGCGGAATATGATTTCCCCGTCATTACTGGAGACGCCACCAGACCTCAGGTATTGAAGAACATCGGAGTGCATAAAGTGGATACTGTTGTGGCATTAACCAGCTCTGATGAAAAAAACCTGATGACCTGCCTCTATGCCAAAAAACTGGGTGCCAGGAGGGCTATAGCAAAAGTCAACCTATCCGAGAACCAGCGGATGTTCATGGAGCTGGGAATTGATGTCGCGATCGCCCCATCGCTTGTGCTCTCTCACTTCTTTGACACAGGGGTCTACGGTTACAGCATAGTGGGAACCGAGAAATTCGAGTCTATCTTTGTGGAGATACCGGTTCACCACCAGGGAATGCAAGTGAGGTCAGTTAGGAACCATAAGGCACAGATTGCATCCATCTACAGGGAAGACGACTACTTTACACCCCATGAGAGTGATGAAATCCTGCCCCGGGACATTCTGGTGATTGTTGGAAGCAGGGAAGACTGTAGAAAGATGGCAATGGAGATACTTGGGTGATACCATGGACATTCTCCTACTTTTCCTTATAATATTGGGGGTGGCCTTCATCGCACCGGTTATTACCGGGAGGATACATGTTCCTGAGGTGACCGGCATAATAATCTTTGGCATAATACTCGGCGGCTACGGTCTATTGCCCGTGATAGGCTACCCAGAGTACGCTATAGTAGCAGTCAACAGAGAAGGTAAGCTGCTTTCCTCTATGGATAGAGAGGACTTCAAGGACACGCAATTAAAGTTCGGGGAGATGCTGAACGAGTTGGC
>JAOZNG010000222.1 GCA_029933895.1 archaeon | reverse complement strand
CCCTGAAATACCTATTTTAGGGTAAAATTTATATACTCCTATGGCGATGCGGGGGTGTAATCGGGGCGGGGGCGGCGGATGTGAGAAGCGGGGGAGAAGGGCCCCCACCCTCTCCCCTCAATCTCATGTCCCCGCCGGGGGGAGCAATCCCCCTGGGCGGCGGTAATGGGGCCTCTCCCCAGGGTTGGGGGACCCAGGGGAGAAGGTGGCCTATGGCCTGGGTCCTGGCCAAGCGGGGCCAAGCCAGGGCCTAGGGAGTAGGGGAGCCATGCGTAGCGCTCCCCCGCACAGGGCCCACGCTGGACAGTGAACAGCAACCTCCCTGCCCAGCCCAGCCTCTCTCCTGCGGGAGAGAGCACAACGGGGGGTTCAATTCCCCCCAGGGCCACCCTTCACGCTCAACATCCATTCAGCCCCTTATCTTCTTACAGGGACGGGGCGAAAAGGGGGTAGAGGGGGCCTTATCCCAGCCCTCTCATGCCCCGCACATGGCCCTCATGGGCTGGGAGGTAGGAAAAAATGCCAGAGCAGAGGATGATTGAGGTCTTCCACTTCCAGGAATTGGAAGAGGAGGCCAAGGAGAGGGCGAGACAGTGGCTTTACGAGGTCTTCCATGATACGGACAGGGATGTCCTCAAGGACGAGATAGAGATACTCATAGACCAGATCAAAAAGGAGACAGAGGTATTCTTAGAAGTCCTCGATTTCTCCTACTCAATAGGAGATAGAGGGGACTACCTGGGAGTGCGGAGAGAAGCCTTGGAGACAGGACTCTCCAGGGAAGAAGTGGATGTCTCCATCGTGCCCCAGAAGGTGGGAGTATGGTATCAAGACTTCCCCTTTGAGGGCCTCCGAGAGACCGAGTGCGATGCTCTCCGATTTAACTGGGATGAGGACGTCCCAGATGAGGAGAGGGAGAAGATAGAAGAAGAGATATGCAGAGACTTCAGCAGGATTGTCTCCCTAATAAGGGAAGCGTATGTGCACATGAGGGACATAGTCACCTGCTATCCTTCAGATGAGGAGCTGGAGGAACTGGCTGAAGCCAATGACTGGCTCTTCCTGAAGGGTGGAAGCCTGGCCCCGGTCTAATTGGGGCTTCTCTATATTTTTTTCATGGCCCAACAGGGCTGGGAGGAATCGCATGAAGGAGGAAGTAATAGAGGAATGCCTAAAGGAGCTCCTCATAGCCGTTGACAAAGCCTCTAGGAGGCTGGTTGGTAAGAGCGCAGAAGAGCTCCTCTCGGAGATATACCCCCCTCTGTAAGCTGAAGGGGGGTTGTGCTTTTTTTGGCCCGCAGGGCTGGGAGGAAGCGAATGGCAAGAAAGAAGGTTGACGGGATGTACCTCAACCGCAGAAAGGTTGAGGTAGTGCATGTGCTGGACGCCGTGGAGAAGGCGTCCCTGGAGACCTTCCCCAACTCCGAGAAGGAGGTCCAGGAGCTGAAGGAGAGGCTCTACGATGCCCTCTTTGAGGAGTGGAGCATAGACGACGACGGAGTGCTGGACACCCCGCTTGGCTCCTTTGTCTTCGTCCCCTGCTCCGTGATGGAGGCCGGGGGCTTTTGGAAAGAGGTGGGAGAGGACCTTCACTGCTGACCTCTCCCCCTTCTCTCTCTCTTTTTCTGATGGCCCAGAAGGGCTGGGAGGAAGTGGATGGACATAGAGAAGGCGATAGTGAGAGACTGCGAGAGGGTGAAGAGGAAGCTCATCAAGGAGGCCCAGAGGAGAGGCATCTATGAGAACTTCGGCCAGGAAGAGATAAGAGAGCTGGAAAGCAAGTATTTCCAGTACAAGTATTCCCGTGCATACAGGCACATAGATGCCCTGGAGGAGTGGGCCGAGAGCTATACGGGATGACGGGCTGGCGTGCTCCTCACCCTCTCTTTTATGGCCCTTAAGGGCTGGGAGGCAATAGATGAGCGTAAGAGACAAGGTAACCGTGCCTGACCATCTCCCTCCCATCCCAGAGGGAGCCGTGGGCATAG
>JAOZNG010000221.1 GCA_029933895.1 archaeon | reverse complement strand
ATCTTGTTCGGATGGACCGTCTCTTTGATCCTCCTCTTCATAACCCTCAGGAGGTACAAGGGGCACCGGGAGGGACCCCTCCCCTTATGGCGCTCCTCGGCGGGTCTATATTTGCTGCTCAGATGTTGAATTTCCCCGTTGCGGGGGGCACCACAGGACACCTTGTGGGAGCTGCCGCATGTGCCACTGAACTTGCGGTAAGTTATACCATAAGCGGCGGTGCTTATGGAATCCCGGGGGTGATATCTTCCCCTCCATGCTCTTTTATCACGCTATTATTGGGGTGGGGGGAGGGTGTCATAACATCCGCTACCCACCTCTATCTAGAACATACGGCCCCGGAGATCCTTAAAGTGAGCCAGATGGTCAAAATGAGAGAGGGGGTGAGGGCTTGATGAAGATGTATTTAAAGGCGGCAGTAGAGGTGCACATCCTCTTTTCAATAGGACTTGGGGGCTATTATCATTTCTCGGCGGATAAGGGCGACGGCCTTGAGGCCACCCTTGAAAAGGCGGGGTGGGAAGAGGAGAAGGAGTACTACCACGCTCCCTTTGACTACGGTGACAGCTATCTCACTTCCCCTCTTGCGGGAACCGGAGGATTTATCCTTGCAGGGGGGTATAATCTATGCATTGGGTCACATCAAAGAGAGGAAAAGGGGGAGTGGATGAGAGGGCCGCCCTGCCAGCCTCAATCTTCTTGATAACAGCCCTCTCTTTAATTTCGGATATTGAGCTGGCACTTGCCACAATACTCCCCGTAATCCTTCTTGTGCTAATCTCTTCTACACCCTTGAAGAGAATCCTGAAAGTTCTCTTCTTAGCCCTTCCCATGGTGATTATCTCAACCATTTCCATATGGCTTTTCTCAGATGCTACGAAAGCCTTCACCCACCTTCTCAGGGTGAGTGTTGCGGTTGTCTGTCTCTCTACTATTTATCCTCAGGAGGATATCTGGGGACTTGTCAATGCCCTTAAACATTACCGCCTCCCCACCCCTCTTCTTACCCTACACCTTTTCATTCACCGCTATTTCCAGGATATGTGGCGTGAGCTCAAGAACACGAAGGTGGGTCTTAGGGCGAGAGGTTACAGGAGGGCTAGAAACCTATTGGACCGGAAAGGGTTGAGCGTCCTAGGCAACCTAACGGGTGCGCTGCTCCATAAACGATATCGTAGGGCGGTAGAGGTTGAGATGGGCCTTGAGGCGAGAGGTTTTAGAGGGGCCATAATCGAGGAGGGAGAAATCAGAATGGGTATGAAAGAGATTTTATACACTACAACTGCAATTTTCTGGGGGATTGCGCTTATTTACCTCCGTTTCTTCGGAGGCGAGCTCCTATGACACCACCGCTCCTTGAGGGCTGGGGTGTATATTATCGCTATTCCCCCCGCCATTGGGCGATTGAAAACGCAACGCTGAGGCTGGAAGAGGAAGGCAGATTTGTGATCCTGAGCCCCAACGGTGGGGGGGAAGACAACGCTACTCCACATCCTCTCAACGCTCCTCGCCCCCCAGAGAGGTGAGCTGGTAGGGAGTGTTGGGTTGCTTATGCAGGATCCCACGAACCAGATTTTCATGCCCCGGGTATGGGAAGATGTTGCTTTCGGTGCAAGGAACAGGTGATTTGAAGAGGAGGAGGTCAAAACAAGAGTGGATGAGGCGCTGGAGGTTATGGGAATAGGCCATTTAAGAGACCGAGTCCCCTTCTCTCCCGGGGGGGAGATGAAAAGGGTGGCCCTTGCTGGTGTACTAGCTGCGGGAGCTGAGGTTCTTCTCCTTGATGAACCCACCTCTGGTCTTGACCCTCGAGGAGAGAGAAGGTTGCTGAAAGAGCTGAAGAGGCATCACCGCCCCATGGTTGTGACTACCCACTCCCTCGAGGTGGCAGCAGAGTTAGCCACGGAAGTGGTGGTCCTTAGGAAAAGAATTGTCATGGCGGGTCACCCTCAGGAGGTGCTTACGGACCTTAAAAGGTTAAAAAGATATGGCCTCCGCCC
>JAOZNG010000052.1:5630-7856 GCA_029933895.1 archaeon | reverse complement strand
CCATGATATGCGGGGGGAATTAACTGAATTAAATGTGGGCTCAATCATCCTTGCCCTGGGTTTCGATGAATTCAATCCACAGCTGAAGGCTGAGTACGGGTACGGGAGATACAGGAACGTGATAAGCAGTATTGAATTCGAACGCATACAGAGCGCCTCAGGACCCTCCCAGGGACATATTGTGAGGCTGTCTGATGGGAAACATCCCAAAAGAATAGCATTCATACAGTGCGTTGGCTCCAGGGACCGGAAAACAAACCCCTACTGTTCATCCGTCTGCTGCATGTATGCAACCAAGGAGGCGATGATTGTAAAGGAACATAGCCCCGATATTGATTGCAGCATATTTTATATAGATATGCGGACCTTCGGAAAAGAATTTGACCAGTACTATGAAAGAGCGAAAGAGGAATACGGGATAAGATTCATTAAGTCGAGGATTCCCTGTGTAGAGGAATTGCCGGATAAGAGCCTGAGGATAACCTATGAATCAGAGGACGGAATATTAAGGGGTGAAGAATTTGATCTGGTTGTTTTGTCTGTTGGCTTAACTCCCCCGAAGGATGCCAGAAAGATCTCTGAAACGTTAGGAGTTGACCTCAATGAATACGGTTTCTGCCATACAGGCGAATTCACGCCGCTGGAGACGAGCAGGGAAGGGGTTTATGTGTGCGGAGCGTTTGAGGGACCCAAGGATATCCCTGAAACAGTGATTCAGGCAAGCGCTGCAGCGTCCAAGGCAGGGAGCCTCTTGAGCCCTGTGAGAGGAACCCGGGTAGGAAATAAGGAGTATCCTCCTGAGAGGGATGTATCGGGGGAAGAACCGAGGATAGGTGTTTTTGTCTGCAACTGTGGGATAAACATTGGTGGCGTTGTGGATGTCCCATGCGTTGCCGAGTACTCTAGGAGGCTGCCTGATGTGGTTTACGTCGAAGAAAACCTCTACACGTGCTCCCAGGATACGCAGGAAAAAATCAAGGAAAAAATCAGAGAACATAACATTAACCGGGTGGTTGTAGCCTCCTGCACCCCCCGGACACATGAAGCACTGTTCCAGGATACCATCAGGGAAGCCGGCTTGAACCCCTATTTATTTGAGATGACAAACATCAGAGATCAATGCTCATGGGTCCACAGAAACGAGCCGGAGAAGGCCACAGAGAAGGCAAAGGACCTGACGAGGATGGCTGTGGCTAAAGCGCGCCTGTTAACGCCCCTCCAGAAAAACCCAGTGGATATGAACCCATCAGCGATAGTGATCGGTGGCGGTCCGGCGGGATTGACTGCAGCGTTAGAGTTAGCCCGGCAGGGATTCAGGGTGAACCTGATAGAAAAAGAGAAACTGCTTGGAGGAAACCTAAGAAACATCCATTACCTCCTAAGCAGATGCGACCCCCAGAAGTATCTACAGGAATTAATCAAGGAGGTTGAGGAAAACGAAAAGATAAGTGTTTATACGGAAAGCAAAGTAGTCTCTGTTGAGGGCTATGTAGGAAACTTTATTGTGAAAATATGTGGGAGGGAAGGGAAGGAGGACTTGGGGGCTGGAGCGATAATAGTCGCATCCGGTGCAAGGGAATATAAACCTGATGAGTACAGGTATGGTATAGACAAAAGAGTGGTTACGCAACTTGAGTTGGAGGAGAAGATAGCTTCAGGTAATCTGGAAGCAAAGACTGTGGTGATGATCCAGTGTGTCGGATCGCGGGAGGAGGGGAGATTCTACTGCAGCAGGATCTGCTGCTCTGACGCCATAAAGAATGCAATAAGGATTAAAGAAGATAGGGATACAAACGTATATATCCTGCACAGAGACATCAGAGCATATGGTTTCAATGAAGTGTACTACAATAGAGCACGTGAACTTGGAGTCCTATTTATTTCGTATGATAGGGAAGAGAAGCCTTCGATTTGTCTTGACGGAGAAAAACTCGTGGTTGAGGTCAGAGACCGGCTCCTCAACAAAAAACTTTTAATAAAGCCGGATATAGTGGCTTTGTCTGTTGCAACCATCCCCCCGGAAGATAATCTGGAGTTATCTAAGATGCTGAAGGTGCCCTTAACAAGAGACGGCTTCTTTCTGGAGGCTCATATGAAGCTCCGTCCAGTGGATTTCGCGACAGAGGGGGTCTTCCTGTGCGGGATGGCGCATTCCCCGAAAACACTGAAGGAGAGCATAACGCAGGCCTCTGCAGCCGCGTCCAGGGCAGCAACTCTTCTCTCCAA
>JAOZNG010000052.1:0-5620 GCA_029933895.1 archaeon | reverse complement strand
TGGCAGACTTGTTTCCCGTGTGAATGATGTCTTATGCAAGGGATGCGGCACCTGCTCGGTTGCGTGCCCTTCCGGAGCGATAACGATGAGGCACTTCACAGATAAACAAATCATGAGGATGGTGGAGGAGGCGTTACAGTAAAAAATGACATCTGGTTTTGAGCCGAGGATTGTGGCATTCTGCTGCAACTGGTGTGCGTATGCAGGAGCGGACCTGGCTGGAGTCTCCAGATTCCAGTACCCATCTAACATAAGAATAATCAGGGTCATGTGTTCCGGGAGAGTGGAGCCTTCATTTATACTGAACGCATTCGATCTGGGGGCGGATGGTGTATTGGTGGCCGGCTGCCATAAAGGTGACTGCCATTATCTCACAGGAAACGATAAAGCTGAGGGAAAGATCGAACAGACGAGGAAGCTGATGGACATACTTGGCTTAGAGCAGGAACGCTTGAGGCTGGAGTGGATCTCGGCCTCAGAGGGTCTGAGATTCTCTGAGGTGATGAGGGAATTCGTTGAGGAGTTGAAGAAAAGAGGGCCTAACCCCCTGAAGAGGAAGGTGGTTTCATGAGCAATAGATCATCGATAGATGGGATCATTGAAAGAAGCAGGGCATATAACTGTGTGCAGTGCGCGAAATGCAGTAGTGTATGCCCCCTCTCAGGTGTCGATGAATCGTTTTCTCCGAGACTAATAGCCGAAAAAATTTTGCTCGGTTTTGATGAAATACTTTATGAAAAGGGGCTGTGGACATGCCTGACATGCGGGGCATGCGACGATAAATGCCCCTCGGATGTGGATTACAGAGGATTTATTCGTGAGCTGAGGGGTAAATCAAGACAGAGGGAAGAGGTATGGAAATGCGCACATGGGGGCGTACTCCAGTCCCTTATGAGGATGATGTCTGATTCCGCCCTGAAACAGGACAGGGTGGGGTGGATAACCGGGGATATGAAGGTTGCAGACAAGGGGGAAATACTTTTTTTTGTCGGCTGCCTGCCTTACTTCGACATAATATTCGAAGACTTTGGCGTGAAAAGCACAGACATTGCGGGAAGTGCAGTGAAAATATTCAACCACCTGGGGGTAACTCCTGTAGTTATGCAGGATGAGAGATGCTGTGGCCATGACCTGTTGTGGAGCGGGGATACAGAAAACTTTATGAGGCTTGCAAAAAATAATCTGAAACAGATAAAGAAGACGGGGGCCGTGAAGGTAGTGACCTCTTGCCCGGAATGCTACCGCACCCTTAAGCTGGATTATGCTGAATATTTCGGTGAACAGGATTTTGAGGTGCTTCATTTCTCTGAATACCTGTCGGATTCAATAAATAGAGGCGAGCTTGTGTTCAATGAAGCCTGTAGGTTGAATGGGCGTGTGACGTACCAAGACCCCTGCCGGCTGGGGAGGCATCTGGGGGTCTATGAACAGC
The DNA here is from genome assembly GCA_029933895.1 of archaeon. Classification (GTDB taxonomy): domain Archaea; phylum Altiarchaeota; class Altiarchaeia; order IMC4; family QMZM01; genus EX4484-2. The sequence goes on along the minus strand of JAOZNG010000052.1, from coordinate 4,188 downwards.
CGAGAGATGTATTAGGCAGTATACCCGGGGCATGTCTTGGGGAACTGGAATTAAACCGGGACCGTGCAGTATGTTGTGGATCAAGCTGCTGGATAAACTGCGGCCAAAGCTCTAAAGAGATCCAGAAGAGGAAGCTTGAGGAGGCAAAGTCAATTGCTGATCTGTTGGTTACGGCCTGCCCGAAGTGTCAGATACACCTGAAATGTGCCATGGGTGACCTGGAGGGGATGGATATGGATGTCGTGGATTTAACGGTTCTGGCTGCCAGGGCATTGGGTTATCTGGTCTGATATTTATCATGATAGATCATTATATTTATTGGATAAGATGAACAAAGAAAAAAAGAACGAAGAAAAAGAAGAGCTCAGAATAGGAGTGTACGTCTGCGACTGCGGAAGCAACATCGCCGGCGTGGTGGACTGCGCAGCAGTAGCCAGAGAAATAGAGAAACTGGACGATGTAGTCATAGTAAGAGAAAACAAATACACATGCTCCGACTCAGGTCAGGAAGAAATAAAAAAAGACATAAAGAAACACAAGTTGAACAGGGTGGTTGTAGCCTCCTGCAGCCCAAGACTACATGAACCAACCTTCAGGAAATGCGTGGAAAGTGCCGGCCTGAACAGATACCTCTTTGAGATGGCCAACATCAGGGAACACTGCTCATGGGTCCACCCCAAAAACCCAACTGAGGCCACAGAGAAGGCGAAGGACCTGACAAAGATGGCTGTTGCAAAAGCCAGGAAACTAAAACCTCTACCCAAGATACAGTCCCCTGTAATCAACGAAGCCCTGGTTGTTGGGGGAGGAGTCGCCGGGATACAGGCGGCACTTGACCTTGCAGACATGGGCTTCAAAACCTATCTGGTAGAGAAGGAACCATCCATCGGCGGACACATGGCTGCATTAGATAAAACATTCCCGACAATAGACTGCTCTATATGTATACTCGGGCCGAAGATGTCGGATGCAGGGAATCACCCCAACATTGAATTACTGACTTATTCAGAAATCGAGTCAGTTGAAGGCTATATAGGGAACTTCAAGGTCAAGGTAAGGAAGAAGGCTAGATACATAACAGACGAATGCAACGGCTGCGGGGAATGCTGGAAGGTCTGTCCCGTAATAACCAAAAATGAATTTGATTTAGGTCTCGGCCCCAGGAAGGCCATATACATCCCCTTCCCACAGGCAGTGCCCCTAAAAGCAACAATAGATATGAACGCCTGTATAGAATGCGGTCTATGCGAGGAGGTATGTGAGAGAGAGGGAGCAATAGACTTCAAGCAGGAAGATGAGATAATCGAATTAAATGTTGGAACAATAATTGTCGCAACCGGCTTTACAGACTACGACCCATCAGGGGAATACGGGTATGGGGAATACGATAACGTACTAACCGGCATGGACTATGAAAGGCTGATTAACGCAGCAGGCCCGACACTCGGTAACGTGACCCGGAAAGACGGCAAGAAACCCAAAAGCATAGCCTGGATCCAGTGCGTCGGCTCCAGAAACAAAGACAATACCCACTGCTCCAACGTATGTTGCATGTACGCTATGAAAGAGGCCATGCAGATCAAAGAGAAATACCCTGACACAGAAGTCTACATATTCTACATAGACATAAGGGCATTCGGAAAAGACTTCGAGGAATTCTATAAACGGCTTATGAATAAAGGCGTACGATTCATCCGGGGAGTGCCAGCGGAGATTAAGGAAACCCCGGAGAAGAACCTCAAAATTGTTGTGGAGAACACTATACTCGGGAGAGTATGTGAGTACGAGGTGGAAATGGTTGTCTTATCCACCGGGATCATGCCCAACACGGACGCTCAGGAGATGCAAAGGAAACTGAACATCTCCCGGACAGCAGACGGGTTCTTTATGGAAGCCCACCCCAAGCTGAGACCGGTTGACACTCCAACAGACGGAATCTATCTAGCCGGATGCTCTCAGGGACCTAAGGACATACCAAACTCCGTCTCCCAGGCCAAGGGAGCCGCCGCCAGTGCAGCCATACCCATGATCAGGGGTGTGGTGGAGCCGGATTCAACGATTGCATCAGTGGACCTGGATAAATGCACAAACTGCGCTCTATGCGCAAAATATTGTCCATATAATGCAATAGTCCATGAAAAAAACAAACCCCTTAAGATAATCGAGGCAGCCTGTAAAGGCTGTGGTACATGTGCCGCTATATGTCCGGTAGGAGCCATGGAGCAGGAGGGATTCACTGATGCGCAACTGATTTCAGAGATTGAGGCGGTACTTGAAGAGAACCCGGAGGAGAAGATACTCGCGTTCCTATGTAACTGGTGCTCTTACGCTGGAGCTGATACCGCGGGGATTTCAAGATTCGAGTACCCGCCGAATGTGAGAATAATTAAATACATGTGCTCCGGAAGGGCGTCCGCCAGACTTGTGGATAAGGCCTTCGAGTTGAATGCAGGAATGGTGTTGGTTTCAGGATGTCATATAGGAGACTGCCACTACATAGACGGGAACTACTCATGTGAGGAGAGAATGGATAAATACAGGAAAACACTTGAGGCGAAGGCAATTGACCCGCGGAGGTTCCATGTGGAATGGTTCAGTGCAGCCGAAGGAGGCGAGTTCGCAGAATATATGAAGGAGCTGGAGGATATGAGGAAGAAACTACAGGAGGAGGGCAAGCTTACACCATGGAAGAAGAAAGCAAAGAAAAAACCCTGAAGGACCTCAGGATGCATGCTGAAGAGGTTGAATTAAGGTATTCGAAGGATAAGTGCACAGGATGCGGAATCTGTGTGCAGGTATGTCCAAAGGAGTCACTGTCTCTTAACCCGACAGGCGCCTCCATAAAGGGATATATCAAGGAGGATCCGATAGAACTCGATGCAGATAAGTGTGTACTCTGCGGGGTCTGCGTAGCTCTCTGCCCGGAGGATGCGTTAAGGATACTGATTAACGATGTAGAGAAGACGTTGATTATAGAAAACGGCGGACTGCCTGAGGAGATAAGGTTCCGGGGAGAAATATCCATCGACCAGAGCAGATGCCCGAAGGGTTGTGATACGTGCAAGGAAATCTGCAGGGAGGAGGCGATAGAGATAGGTGAAGATATTGTGGTCGATGAAGAGAAATGCACATTCTGCGGGTCATGCGTTGTGGTATGTCCGTCTGAGGCAATAACGATGAAGAGAACTGAGCTTGTATGTGAGGGGACAGGCACCCGCGTAATGAACAGAGTGCAAGAGAAATTAATCGGAGAAGTCCGCCTCGAGAATATGCTGCATATCACGGATGATGAATAAATTAACGAGAGAGCTTAAGGAGTTAGGAGATAACGTGCTTGGGAACTGCATCCAGTGCGGAGAGTGTGGGAGTGTGTGCCCCGTGGGCCGTGTAAGTCCAGATGTGTCACCTCGCAAAGCGTTATGCAGGCTGGCTCTGGATGAATCAAGGAGCCAGGACAGAGAGGAGCTGTGGCTGTGTTTAACATGCTATGCATGTGATGAGGTATGCCCTCAAGGCATTGAATTAGTTGACACATTGCTGCTGGTTAGAAACCACATATGCCGGAGGGGAGAGATACCGGATACTGTGCGAGAGATGGATAAGTCTCTCAGAAAGCATGGTACAGCTGTGCCACATACCGCGGAGAGCAGAAAATTAAGGGAAGAGCTTGGTTTAGAGGAGCTGGTTCATGTAAACACACGAGACATGCAAAAAATAATGTGTTTTTTGAAAAATGGATGAGAAATACGCTTTATTCACGGGCTGTTTTATTCCGGCAAAAATGCCTTACCTGGAGAAGGCCTCGGTGGAGTTGCTGCATAGGCTGGGTGTTGATACAGCTTATCTAGAGTTCACGTGCTGCCCTAACACCCGGGTGCGGTCGGTGGATGAAGCCAGCTGGCTTAATCTGGCAGCCCGTAACCTCGCAGTCGCAGAGAAAAACCACCTGGACATACTCTCCCTGTGCATGGACTGCTATGGGTCCCTGAAAGCGGCGGCACAGATGCTTGATGACGAAGCAGTGAGGGCAAGGGTTAATGAGGAACTGGGGGAGATAGGTCTCGGATATAATGGAGAGACTAAGGTTACCCATATCATGGAGTTCATATATACAAACCGTGAAGAGATCAGGGAGCTTATCAGGTTCCCACTCAACCTGTCTGTGGCGGTGCATGAGGGTTGTAATTC
>JAOZNG010000220.1 GCA_029933895.1 archaeon | reverse complement strand
GGGGCACGAGGTAACGTCCCACCAGGCGGCGGAAGCGGCCTGCCAGGCACACCAAAACCTGTCGGCGCCCCCGGAAGCGGTCGGATGACCGGGGCCGGGGCAGTAGGCATCCCTCTGGGAGCTCCAGGGGCACCTGATACCCCAGGCGCTGGCGGAGGAGCCCTCACCGACGATATAACCTCCTTCAACTTGTCCCCCACCCTCAAAAACACCCGCCCCACCTTATCAACAGGTATCTTCCTGTATAGCTCCTCCCTCCTCCTCTCCCTCTCCTTCATCTTTCGGTAATACTCTATCATCTTCTCCCTGTCACCCTCCGCCGCAACCCTCTCCCTCCAGTCCCTTACATAATACATCGTAAGATAGCCAAATATCCCCGCCACCACAAGAAGCGCTATCACACCACCTATACCCACCCCACCACCACCTCCACTCACCCTCTCCGGCCCCTCTATCTCCGGATAACCTACCTCCGGATCCGTATCATCCTCATCATACCTCGCATCTACTCCATCACGATCCTTGTCCTCACGTATCTCGGGATTGTACGGCCAGTCATCTATGTTGTCTCCCCATCCATCACCATCACTGTCCAACCACTCCCCCTTATCCTCCGGAAACGCATCCCCATTATCACCCCATCCATCACCATCACTGTCCAACCACTCCCCCGGATTGTACGGAAACGCATCCTCATCATCAGGAACACCATCACCATCACTGTCCAATACCTCACCCCTACCAGGCAATACCGTCACATTAACCACGTACTCCGACGAATAAACCTCACCATCGTACGCCCTCGCATATATCCGCAAAACACCACCCACCTCCTCCTCCGGCAGTATCACCGTTATACCCCAATCACTCGTACCCGTCGCCTTCACCCACTTACCTCCATCACCTACCCTCACATACACCGCCTCCAAACCCTCCACATCATACGCCTCACCCTTTATCGTCAAATCCCCCACCCTCACACCAGACCCCTCACTCGGATACGATATCCTCACCCACGGAATATCGTTCACACCCCTCACCTTTATCACCACCACCCCACGAGCACTCAATCCATCCTCATCCGATACCTCCACATATACCTCACTCCACCCTACCCAGTTCTCCACCATAACCTCCACCCACAGATTACCCTCTCCGTCCACATCCACATCCACCACTGATCGGTTCGTCCAACCCATTACCCTAAAACTCAAATCCCTAAGCTCATCATCTATATCCCATACATAATCATACAAGTTCAATAACAATACCCTACCCGCATCCTCCTCCACCTCCACCTCTATCCTCTCATCCAACCAGTACGGCCCATCATTCACCCCCCTCACCGTAAGCAACGTCTCCTGATACACCACATAATTCACACCATCATCACTCGCATACACCCTCACAGGCACACCACTACCATACCAGTCTCCCCCACACGACACATACAGCTCATCCCCCTCAAAATATACCTCCACATCCTCTAACTCATCCCCATACTCACCCTCCGGATCCAGCTCCGCACGATAATACAAACGGTCACCATCTACATCCCTGAAATAATCACCACTACCCATATCCAATACCTTCACCACACTGTCCTCCACACCCTCTAAATAAGGCAGCGCATCATCACCAACCTCCGGTAAATCATTCACCGGAAGCACCCTTATACAAAACTCATTCGACACACTCCACCTCTCACCCGCACCACCAGGACCTCCGTTGTCACCCACCCTCACCCTCAACCGTACCTCCCCATTCCAGTTCTCTACAACTGGATACGCCAAAAGCTTGTGCCCGTCTATCAGGTCCACCCTCACATTTCGATAGTTCTCACTCAAAAACTCCACTCGGTACCTCAGATCCTCCGACCGATCATAATCATCCCTCGCATAACGCATCAAATCAACAGGCGTGTTGTCCTCCGCCCGGCTGTCCTCGTATATCAGTATGTCCGGAATCCTCTCTATCTCAGGCGCCGTGTTGTATTCTACTCGTAAATCCGATA
>JAOZNG010000051.1:6902-7941 GCA_029933895.1 archaeon | reverse complement strand
GGGACCCCCGCCATCAATCTCCCCATAGCAAAAGGGGCCGGAACGAGCAAAGAAATAAAGCCCATTTTTATGGACTAAATCTAAGAAACCTTTGAGATTAGCCCGGGGATTATATCTGCCAGTAAAGTCAAAATCGCCTTTGATTGGCTCATGAACACTCCAGGGGATATAAGAAGCTACTATCTGTATCCCTGCTCCACAGGCAAAAACAAGCACGCTGTCGTAGTTATCTATATCATTTATCCTGATTTCGGGTCTGTTGCAGATGGCTGGAATCTTCTGCACCTCCGCCTCTAGTTCTCCTGCAAACTTATCTATGTCTTCTCTTGTGTAGTTCCAGTAGGGGCATACTCCACAGGTCAGGAGCAGATTATTTCTCCCGGTTTTCTTTTTCAGCTCTTCAACCTTTTTTGTCTTGATTGATATCATCTTTTATCTCAGAGAAAGAGTTTATAATGATTAATCATTAAGATATGCATCTTACCCTTTAAAAACCAGTATCTTTATGTTGGATTAAAAAATCACCATCCCTCCATTGAGCACTAAGTGCGAGGTTAAGTATCTGCTTTCATTCTCCCCCTCCTGTAAGCATTCTTTATCTGTTTAGCTTCCAGAAAGACCAGATTATGCATATCTGCATATCTCTCTGCCTTCTCTGCCGTTAAAGCCTTATGTGTCCTGGAATCCATCATCTCACATATGCATGCTGCTGGAGTAAGCCTGCTCATCTCCAGAAGATGTGTCGTAAGTTCAGTATGCCCCTCCCTGAACTCTAACCCAGAGGAAATCAATAAATGAACATGCCCGGGGCTCCTGAACTCTAACCCAAACCTTTCCTCTGAAATCTCATGTTTGAAGAAATCAGCCAGCTTCTTTATGGTATATGCTCTATCCCGGTCTGTTATTCCCGTGAACGTATTCCTGTGGTTCACGGTCAAAGAGAAGGAGGATTTCTCGTCATAGGGTATATCATCCGCTATAGTATGCCTTAATAGGGGATATTTTCTCTTGGCTATGTTTAAGATATCCGCCATGTAGT
>JAOZNG010000051.1:0-6892 GCA_029933895.1 archaeon | reverse complement strand
ACAGCCAGCTCCCGCCCCAAAGCCACACAAATCAGCCCTCCACCATCCACTCTCATGGTTGCTACGTGCTCTGGAGTGATTTTTTCAGCCGCAACCACCATATCCACCTCGTTCTCCCTGCTGGAGTTATCATGCACCAACACACAATTACCTTCTCGGAGCTCCTCAACGGCTTTGTCTATTCTGTCGTTCATCTCTATCAACAATCAGCTCTCCTCCAACCATGACTTTACTCACATCAGCTGGTCCGCACCTAGAGACTATGGACGCGATGATATCTCTACTGTGTCTCATATTTACAGAATCTTTGTCTATAAAAACCAAGTCAGCGTCTCTACCCTCCTCTATGAATCCAGAATTCAGATTAAATGTTTCTGCTGGATTAACCGTGCAGGTCTGCAATATCTCAATGGGACTTAGTGAACCAGATAGATGCGAGATCTTGTACAGGAACTCCATCTCCCTGAAAAGATTCGGTGAGTTAATCATCACATTATCTGTGCCCAGGGAAACCCTCACACCTGCATCAATTAATTTTCTCACAGGAGGGAACCCCACGCCCAGGGTGGCATTGCTTCTAGGGCAGACTACTACTTCGATTCCTCCCTCAGCGATTTCTTTTATCTCCTCTTTTGTTGCTAGAGTGGCATGGATTATGATGTCTGGTTTATGTTCCAGAGCCAAAGACATTTCTTCTTTCTCTTCACCTGCATGTATTGCAACAAGCTTGTTTCCTCTATCTTCTGGTATCTGGTTGAGGTTGTATATATTCAATCCAAGGCCATCTACGTAGTTGATGTCGACATCTCTTCCAAGTATTCTTTTTTTTATTGGGTAACCCTCACATGCTTTCCTTAGCATCTTTACCCCCTTTTTTTCGTTTTCCCTGAAGTCGGCGAAGAATGTTGTACCTGACCCCAGCATGTACTCTACAGATTCTCTCATCCCTGCAATAATCAAACCCTCACATTCTCTCTCATAGAGCTGCCACTTCCTGCCTTCTGGACCAACTGCTTCCCTCACACCCAATCCAGAAACAGCTTCTTTAGCGAATGAATCCCCTAAATGCGTGTGTGAATTCATCAAGGCAGGCATGATTACATGTCTCCTATAGTCCACCCCGCCTCTCTCATATCCCTCATCCACTTCTTTAATCAAGCCATGATCTATCCTTAAGAAACCTTCCTCTATCAATTCGAATTCTTTCCCCTTTAATATGCTCGCATTAACTATCATCTCCCTTAATGTATATACTTCAGCCAAGATAAATACCCATAAAATATAATTTACTCAAAACTGAGTAGATTTGTGTTTCTGAACCCTCACCTGAAAAAATTAGATATGTACTATAAATATCTTTTTCTATTAGATGTTTTTAGATATGATAAATCTAACATATCTAATTTATCATATATATCTTAAATTATTAAAAAGGAAGTATTTTTTTTCGCTGGGACATCATTACTAAACGAAAAAATTCTTTTCTTTAAATTTCACCTCTGAAATCGCCTATCTTAACTCTGTGGGGTACCCCTCCCGGGGTAAAAAACACCGAAAAAACAAAAAAGTCATCCTTTGTATCGTTTACGACATTTCTCATGCATCTTCCTGTCATTCACTATCTCAAAATCACTACCAAGCGGTTCTCTGCAGACTACGCACCGGGGGTTGATTATGGATTCCATGTACTGGAGGCATTTCTGCTTGTCATAGGAACAAGCATCGTTTCTTAATATCGATTTAAACACGAATTTCAGTCTTTTTCTATCTTTCTCCGTCAACCTCTGTTCCATGGGTTAATTCTTTGATTGAGAGATAAAAAAAGGATTAAACATATTGTTACAATATCAAAATTCTTTGTATCCGCTTTTTTCTGGGATCAATTGTCGTGTTATCCCTCCCAAATCATCAGAAAAAGTGAATCCACATTGCTACAGTATACAGGCGATATTTTCCAGGCACAGCTTCATATATCATAGCAATATATCCTGATTTTTTCCCTACTGGACTTTCCAGGGAAACTCAGGAGATGTGAACGAAAAAATTTTTTCCGTTAAGGGTTTGTTTCACAGAGAAAGAAATATTTTCGTTTTTATATATCATCTAAATTAGATTTTTTAAAATAGATAAGATAAAATATATCTATCTGATATATATGTATCATGATATATAATCTCTAGTTAATATTTTGGAACTCTCACATGTGAGAGTACAGCTTTACCATCCCCTCGGTGAGAAAAAGCAGTGCATGATATCCATTTATCGTATCTTGTTTATGGCCCCGTTTTTTAACAGGACAAAAACAAATAACTTATCCTAGGCCCGCCAGCTCCTCGATTACGGCAAGATACTCACTTAACTCCCCCGGCTGTCTGTCTCCCATGTGTGCTATCCTGAAATTATCATTCTTCATCCTACCGTACCCGTTGCTGAAGACGTAACCTCTATCATATAACCTCTTTTGAAGGGATTCACAGTCCACACCCAGGGTATTTTTCACGCAGGTCACAGTATTGGATGCATATCTCTCTTCCGGCAACAACTCAAAACCAGTCTCCCCAACCCACTTCCTTGTTAACTCACCCATCTCTCTATGCCTCCGGAAGCGGTTCTCCAGGCCCTCCCTGTTAATTATCTTATCCAGCTGGTAGTCTAAACCCCTGAGGAGGGATATGGCTGCGGTAGTCGGGGTCTGCTTTTTGTTGTAGTACTTCTCGAATACCTGGAAGTCGAAGTAGTAGCCTCTATCCTCAACGTTTCTGGATTTCTCTAGGGCTTCTTCGCTGACAGAGCAACAGGCTAGGCCAGAAGGTAAAGCCAGCGCCTTCTGCACACCAAAAAGGCATACATCAATACCATACTTATCCACTTCCACCCTGATCCCACCCATCGAGCTCACCGTATCCACAAGGAAAGAGACATCATAATCCCTAACCACTTCAGCGATTTCCTCTATAGGTGCGGTAACCCCAGTAGACGTTTCATTATGTACCAGGGTCAGAGCATCATAGTTATCCTTCGACAATGCCTCATCAATTAATTCAGCAGTTGGGGCCTCACCCCACTCCAGAGACAAGATATCCGCTTCCTTACCGTTGGCTTTGGTTATGTCATGCCACTTGCAGCTGAAGGCGCCGTTGCCAACATTTAAACATTTATTTTTCACGCAGTTCCTCACCGCAGCCTCCATCAGACCTGTAGAGGATGATGTGGATATATAAACCCTGTTTCTGGTATACATCAGCTTTTTTAGTTTATCAACGGTTTCTTCGAATAAAACACTGAAGTCCTTTCCCCTGTGGCCTATCATGGGTTTGCTCATTGCTTCATAAACATCTGGACTGACGTCTGTCGGGCCTGGGATGAAGAGTTTCCGGTCCATGGTTATCTAATGGGATTAAATCTAAAATAAGAGAGAGAAGAGATTATCCTGAAAAAGAAATAAGAAACAGATTTACTCGAACAGCGAAGCTAGTCCTGATGCAGCTTCCTCCTCTGTTTTCTCCTCCTCTTTTTCCTTGGCTTCTTTTTCTGCAGGCGTCGCTGTTGGCGTCGCTGTTGGTGCTGCTGTTGACGCTGCTGCAGGTGCGACAGCGACTGTGCTCATGGCTTCATCGATGTCAACTCCTTCTAGAGCCGACACCAGTGCCTTGACTCTTGCGCTGTCGACTTTCACACCACTTGACTTCATCACCTTCTCCATGTTTTTCTCGTTCACGTCCTGTCCAGCAGCGTGAAGCAGCATTGCTCCATATACATACTCCATTTTTTAACCCTAATCAAGTAAGAAATTAGGAATCCATCTATAAAAACACTGTCAATATAAAGATGTGAAAAAGAATCTGGAAGTGGGCCCGCCCGGATTTGAACCGGGGATCTTTGCCAGTTTGAATTCCCTACAGGGTTATTCGTCAAAGCAACGTCATAGCCAGCTAGACCACGGGCCCTCTGAATTCTATTTTTGAATTATAATGTATAGCAATGCCTCATGATAACCAAGAGATTTATTTCGTAAATTTCTTACCCTGAGCTAATTAAAGTTTTCTTCAGGTATCACAGCGAAGCCGAGGATTATGTCTATGAGACTTAGTATGCCAACAACCCTGCCCTCCTCTTCCACAACAATACGCCGGATGTTGTAGTCTATCATCTTCTCCAGTGCCTTGTTTAATAGCTCGCTGGGTTTTATTGTAACCAGCTCCCTCACCATAACCTTCTCCACCCTCGTTGATTTATCGAAATCGCTTAGAGTCATCACCAGAACAAGGTCATAGGTGCTTATAATCCCCAATGGTTTATCCCCTTCAGCAACCACCAGTGCATGTATCCTGTTTTCAAGCATTTTTTCAGCGGCTGCTACCACAGTCTCATGTGGGTCTATCGTCAGAACCTGGGATGTCATCAGATCTTGGACTTTAAGCTGGTATTTCTCCCTTATTTCCTGTATCTTTCTCAGTTTATTGAGGAGGTATCTCGTTTTCCTCATTTTAGTCTGTTGCTTTTACCGTGTCCACAGGAGGAGCATATTTTTTTCCTCTTATGGAATGAGTCTTTGCCACAGCGATTGCATCTGATGTGGGTATGTTTCTTCCCCCTCTTACCCATGCTTGGTGTGCCTTTAGTCATCCTCTTTTTATGAAACAAAGAGTATCATGTCACCCCTCAGAAATAATGTCTTGAATTTTCTCTCAACATCTCCGTCCGTGAACTCAGCGTCCTCGAGAACAATATTCAAGTGTATATCAAAGGCCTTCAGTTTCCCACGCATCTCCATACCGTTTTTTAGTCGCACCAGTATCTGGTTTCCGAGCACGTTTCCCAAAGCATCTAATGGCTTCATCAACATCACCTAAGTAATAGTGTTAATACTACGTAATGTGGATATAAAAACAATCTCAGCAGTCAGGGTCTATGCTCCCAACTGTATCCTCCCTCGTCGAGTTGGTTATTATCAGACAACCTAATTCCTGAACATATACTGTGGCGTTAATGTCATCGCTTTTATTGAACACTCCCACGGTGTATTCATAGACTCCTGTTTGCCCTATCATCTGCTGCATTATGTAAGAGTTTGTCTCTATTGAGTTGTTTGTCACATCTATTCGGGGGCTGTTTGAGAGGTTCATGTATCCTGTTGAGTTCTGTATGGTCACGTTGTAGGTCACATTGCAGTTGGATCCATCACATGTCTTACAGTCCTTTAGACTAATCTTTGAAGGGCATGCAGGCGGGGCTGTGCAGTCGCTTGGGCAGTTTACGTAGTCTTCCCTTGGGTCACAGCTTCCATCGCCGCAGCATCCAGTCTGCTTGCATTCAGTACTTACATCATATTTGAGGCCGTGGGGGCAGTCCAGATTAAATGCGTATCCATCCCCCTCACATACTGATGTTGCTTTGCAGCCCTCTATCTCCTGCCAGAAAAGGTAGTCTATCCAGGTGCTGGTTTCATTCACCCAGAGGCTTGAGTAGTTCAGGAGGTTGTAGACATCAACAAGGGTTTCGATTCCAATCAGGGAGGTATTGTATTTATCTCTTGTCTGCTTCATGTATTTCTGTGAGAGATATAGTCTACCGTCCAGCCGGTCTAGGAAGGAGGGACCGTTCAACTGCTGGTTACCTGAGCTGCAGTATGTGTTGTAGGACTCGTTTATGTCGCTGACAGTATAACAGTCCGTCTTTATCTGGTTGCTATCTAAACCCAGCCCCACCCGGTGTATGTTACATGCCTTATCTGTTTCTATATAACTACAGGTGTCATTTGATATGTTGAGGCCGGCGTCAGCTCCACAGGAAACATCCCGGGGGTTATCAGGGATATGGTCATCTAAGTCTCCTGTGTCTATAATCCAGGGGACTGTAACATTACATTTATGTATTATACTGCTGGGGTTATCCGGATCGTATTTTATAACTCCCGCGAAGTGTCGGCTGCTTGAGGCGTTGAAACACCAGCTGAAGTCATCAAATCCACAAACGCATTGTCCGAAGGCAGCATTACTGTCGTCTATGAATATCTGGTTTTCCAATATATTGGGTGGTGTGTTTTCACAATGGCTCTTAATGTCACATTTATTGGTGAAGTTACTGTAGAACAAAGCCAGACCGCTGACGGAACCGTTGCTCATGTTAGATGCACTGCATCCTACGATTCTCTCTGTTGAGATGTTTATGGAGCAATTTGTGATGGTCTTCCACACGAACATGTTGGTGTTCAGGGGATACAGTGGGTCCTGGAGGCCTATTATGGATGTGTTGACGTTGATGTCGTCAACAACATCCTCGTAGAAGCACATGTCGTTAACGTCCTGAACCCTCCACCTGATTAAGGGTGAAGTGTAGATGTTCCAGGCATCCATCTGGCCTAACTCCATGGAGAGAATCTCCAAGTCAACCTGGTAGTTCATCCTCTTGGAGTAGTTAAGTATTTTCCTGTACCAGAGCGGGAAGGTGTGGTTTTTCATCTTTGAGTTATTCCTTCCATGCAATGTCCCGCAGATTATCAATTCCGTTAAGGCGGCAGTGGAACCTATCATGTCGTATTCGAATTCACTGCAGTTGATTCCACAGTTTAATGTGCAATTGAATCTATAATCTCCGAGACCAGCACCCTCTTCCGCAACATACTCAATTGAGGCAATCATAGCCCTCCTCGTTGAAATCTCCAATGCACGGCCCATATCACTCTTGATATCCTCGATGAAGTAATGTACCTTATCGCATCTGGCTCTGCCTGCCATATCTCTCATCTCGGTCCCGGGTATCTCCTTGTAAAGCGAGGTAAAAATAATCAGGGGAAGTAACAAGATCAGGACTGCGGCACTGAACAAAAAACCCCTCCTGTTCCTGAATATCCTGTTCATTTTGTTTAGAGCCAGGTAACTAATTTAATCTC
>JAOZNG010000050.1:3599-8013 GCA_029933895.1 archaeon | reverse complement strand
TGATGAGCACTTCGGCTCGGCATCCTTCTATATGATCTTTTCCATGGATGGAGACAGTGGAAAGATTGAATTTGTAAAGAGAATGGAGAACACCTCTCCAGAGGAGAGGATGCACGGGGACCCTCAGAAGGCTAAATACCTCTCCCAAATGCTGAAAGATATACCCGTCCTTGTAGCCTTCGCCATGGGACCGAACATAACAAGGATGAGGAGGAGGTTTGTTCCTGTAATAAGCAGGGTCAGAGAGATTGAGAGAGCCCTGGAGATCCTTCCCCACTACAGGGAGGAGATCATAGAGGAGATGGGGAAGCCAGAGGGGGTGGATAGAAGGATCATATACCTGAAGTGATCACTCATCAAGCAGCCTTCTCTCTCCCTCAAGCTTTCTTATCTCTGTCACGTCCTGGGTCACCTCTAGCGTTCCCAGATACTCACCTTTCTCACCCCTGACAGCGAAGTACCTGATGTGTATGAATCTACCTCTGAAATTTATCCGGAACTCTGCCACATCCATACTCCCAAGGATCCATTTACAATACTCTACAGGTTGCCGTAGATTCTTCTCCAGTAGGGATTGTTCTGGAGGGCATACCACCACATCGCCACCTCCTCTTGAAGCTCCTTATAGTTGGGAAAGAGCTCCCTGCAGACCTCTTTGAATTCCTTGCTGTGTCTGTGATGCTTTAAATGAATCACCTCATGGGCCACCACAAAGTTAAACAGATACTCCGGCAGGCCGGCTATCTTAAGGTTAAAGTTCAGATTCCCAAGGTGAGAGCAACTACCCCATTTGCTCTTCATCTTCTTAATGCGCACCTCTCCGGCCTCAACCCCTATTCTCTGGCTGTAGCTCTCCACCCTACCCCTCAATCTGCCCTTGAGGCTCTCCCTAATCTTTCTCTCCATGTACGAGCATGTTCTGGAGGTGTCGGGGAGACTGACTAAAAGAACATCCTTCTCAATGGCGAAGTTGTACGGCCCCCTTTTCACTCTGACCTTATAAAGCTCCCCGAAGAGAGGAAATTTGCCTCCGCTGTTTATCCTCTCTGAAAATTCCCTGTACTCGTCTATCTTCTCCAGCTTTTCCAGAACCCATCCCACCTTCTTTAACAGAAATGCGTCAGGATCAGGGAAATCCCTAGGGACTATCACCAGAACCTCCCCATTCTCTCTTACCTCTATCCTTCTGTATTTCACGTCCCTTCTGAAAACCCTGTAGGGAATTGTCCTATTCCCCATCGTGATGATACTTTTAGGGGTTTCTCTGGAACACTTTGATGATCTCTCCCTTGAGGGCATCTCTCTCCTCCTTCCTGAGTCCATATGTGGCGGTCTCCTTTGCAACAGTTGCCCTTACCCTCTTTATCATGTTTGGCTTCATTGTCCAGCCCTTGAATCTATAGTCCCGGGTGCTATCAATTATATGCCTGGCCAGCTCAAGCAGTTCTTCCTCTTCTTTTTTAATATACTTCTTCAAGACATATAATATCCAGTATTCCTCCTCCGTAAGACCTAGCTCCTTTCTTCTTCTCTCCATCTCGTTCTTTTCATTGAAAATCTGACGGAGCTTCTCATAGGTCCTCTCAACGCTCTCCTTCCTGCTCTTCCACCTCTCTATGATCTCCTCAACCCTCTCCGCCAGATCAGCAGCGAAGGGGTCTCTGTCCCTCTCAGTTATAACGTACTTCTTTATGGTAAAGATCATATCGGAAACCCTGTCTGAAATCTCCTCATACCTCTCCTCCAGATTCTTGAGGTAGTTTTCATCCAGCGGTATTATCGGAAAGTCCTCTCTTATCTCTTCTATATCCACACATCCGTGGATATAGTTCAGGGTCTTCCTGTAGTACTTTCTGGCATACCTTTCTACCTCCTCCGGGTCCTCCCTCTCCACTATCCTCCTGTAAGCGTAGTATATCTTGGTCAGCCTCTTGAATGTCTCCACGTACTCCGTTTTTATGGGGTCTGGTCCTAAAAGCTCAAAGACCCTCCTCAAAGAGGAATAAAGGGACTTGAACTCCCTAGCCCTCCCCTCGTTGTGAAGCCTGTATACAGCCTCCATGAGAGCCCTTCTATCCCGCCTCTCCAGAGGGATTCCCTTGAAGATATCCAGAGCCTTCTCAGAGAGGCTCTCAAACCTCTCCTTCAGCTTATCAATATCATATGTCACACCCTCTAGGTCCTCCTTGCTGTAGTTCTCCAGGGCTCTCTCCAGCTCAGAGAAGATTCCCACATAATCCACTATCAAACCCGCCTCTTTCACCTCCTTAAACGGTCTGTTGGTTCTAGCTATCGCCTGAAGAAGCCTGTGCTCTCTCAAGGGTTTGTCAAGATACATTACCTGAAGCTCCGGAACGTCAAAGCCTGTAAGAAGCATGTCGGTGACTATCAGAATCTTTGGGTATTCGTCGTTCTTGTATCTCCTGACAATCTCTTTGTTCACCTCATCAGCAGAGTTCATTCCATACCTTCTGAAAAGTTCCTCCTTGTAGCGTCTGATTATACCCGTATCGTTCTGGGTGTAGGTCATTACAACCTCACTGTACTCCGCTGGAAGATGGCGGTCCAGTTCTTTCTTGTATAGGACGCATGCCTCTCTATCGACAGCGACCACAAGAGCCTTGAACTTTCCATCTACATTCTCGGAGAAGTGTTTTGATACGTCCTTTGCTACAACCTCTATTCTCTCAGGGTTCTTCAGATGAACCCTCACCACGTTGAGCTTCCTGTTCAGCCTCTCCTTCACCTCCTCCCCAATCTCTTCGGGTATCTCCTCAAATTCGCTGTCTAAGAAGGCTTTAAGGGTTCCCTTGTCCAGGTGGACGTCCTTCTCAAGCCTTGCCTGATAGTATATCGGGACGGTGTACCCGTCCTCGATGGAACGGAGAATGAAATACCTGTCAAGGTAGCGCTCGTCCTCATAACCAAAGAGCCTGTATGTGTCCCTCTCCTTCTTGGATATGGGGGTACCGGTGAACGCGAAGAAGAATGCCTCCCTGAGGATGGACCTCATCGTTGATGCTAGAAGGCCGTACTGCGTCCTGTGCGCCTCGTCAAGGAAGGCAATTACATTCTGCCTTTTCGCAATGGTTTCCCCCTCTCTGAGACGCTCTTTGAGCTCCCTCAGTCTCTCTATCTGGAACTTGTGAATTAACATCACGAAAAGACCCCTCTCCCCCCTCCCCTCATCATGGCTCAGGACCCTTTTAAGCTCCTCAATGTTGCGGATGGTTTTGAAGGGAATGCCCAGATAGGATAGTTCACCTGAGATCTGTTCCTGGAGCTCCCTTCGGTCCACAATGAAGAACACCGTGGGGTTCTGAAGTACCGGGTCCCTGAAGAGCTTGTATGCAGCGAATATCATGGTCAGTGTCTTCCCTGATCCCTGCCAGTGCCATATCAGACCGGATTTCTTATCTGACACTCCTTTTATAGTGCCCAAAACCCTCTCGTATATCCTTGTAGCCGCCCGGTACTGCATATAGCGTGGTACAACCTTTATGGACTGGCCACCCTGCTCCCTGAAAAAGACGTAGTTCTTGAGAATGTCAAGAAAGATATCTGGCTTGAGCATCTCCCCCATTGCCTCCAGAGGGTCATCTATTCCCTCCGCTCTCCAGTGTGTTACGGGAACCTCACCTGCCCAGGAAACCGTGGGAAAATAGACGGTTTTGTCTCCTGAGGCTATACCTATCTGAACGTATTTGAAGAGCTCCGGAACCTCCCTCTCATATCTCTTTATCTGTCTGTACGCGTTCATCCACGTCGTTGTAGGGCTGGTTGGGTCCTTGCACTCTATAACAACAAGCGGAATGCCATTCACAAAAAGAACGACATCCGTTCTGATCTTCTTCATCTCCCCGTGCTGGAAGACCACCTGGCGGCTGACGGTGTATTTGTTGTTCCCTAGGTTATCGTAATCTATCAGCCACACCCTGTAGAGAGTTCTCATATCCTCCGGCTTTATTGATATACCATCCTTGATGTAGCTAAGGACCCGCTTTGAACCCTCCGGACCAGAGGAGGCTGATTTGAGGGAGGTTATTACCCCCTCAACATCCCTCTCTGAGAGTGGAACACCCCTGTTTACACGGCGAATGGCATCCCGGAGTTCTTCTGTGAGGAGCGGCTCTTCATAGGACTCCCGGGGAAGATCCTCTGGTTCACTGTATTTCCACCCCACAGAGACCAGTACATCAATTATGTAATCCTCGCAGAGACCTTTTTCATCCCATACCACTTCATTCCCTCCTTTTTCCCAGCACCCACCCCCCCGGGGTCAAATTGATTTCAACACATTTTAACTTTCCTATGCCTCTTACACCTTAACTCTTTCCCTCCCGGTGAGAAGATCATTCATTAAACCTTTCTTGATTCTTTCAAGCTTTTCTTTACGTTTTCTTTCAAGCTCAAG
>JAOZNG010000050.1:0-3499 GCA_029933895.1 archaeon | reverse complement strand
ATTCCTTTTGTCAGTAGTTCCTGCATCAGCCCCTTCTTCAACCTTTCCGTCTTCTTTATAGCCTCATCCACCTTCTGGATGGCCTCATCTACAGTGGAAAGAATTTCAGCGATTTTTCGTTGTTCGGGGAGGGGTGGAAGGGGGATTAACGTTTTCATCAAATCTTCACTTCTAATTCCCGCTTGTCCAACATGTCTAACACATACTTGGCGGAAATACCTGCCCTGCCACTTTTTGATAAAATTGTATAAAACCCATTCTGGAGCAACCTTACTTTCATCCACCTTAATTCTTGTAATGTGATTGCTATATGTGCAGAAATCACATTCTCCTCTAAAAATAGCGGTTTTTCCAATTAAATCAACACTGTTAGTATTGTTAAATAAAATATCTCCCGGTTTGAGTAGATATCGATCAATATTATCTGGAATAGGAACTCTAATGTAAGAGTCTAATATAACTCTGCCATCTGTCGCTATATTGTTCATTCTAAGTTGAATTACTCCATCCTCGTCT
The DNA here is from genome assembly GCA_029933895.1 of archaeon. GTDB lineage: Archaea > Altiarchaeota > Altiarchaeia > IMC4 > QMZM01 > EX4484-2. The sequence continues at coordinate 2,983 of JAOZNG010000050.1, read as the reverse complement.
CTTTTCCCGCTTGCAAAGCCTTGTTGAACATCCACACTGATATCTCCGAGTCTAACAATCTCCCAATCCTCTGGAATTCTGCCGATTGGTGTCTCTTTGTATCCATAACTGTTCATAGGTTCACCCCTAAAACATTGTCGCTACTAAGAAAACGTCAATAGCCGTTAAAATTAAGATGGAGTATGTATAGTTCCACATTTGTTTACTTATCTTCTCTATGTTCTTCTTCTTTACCTCCAAACTTCTCTTATTAAAGTAATACGAGGTTAAAAGAATATATCCATTTCTAGTCACCCTAACAATTTTTGTATCGTGTGTATTATCTCTAAAAGTACATTTCTCACCTTCAGCTAATTCATGATATTTCACACCAGAAATCTTAATTAGTCTCTCCTCTAACAGTAAATCAAATAACAATTCGTCAAATTCTTGATTGTGTGCGTTTCTCCAATCATTTATAGTTTTGTCCCCATTCCCAAAGAGTTCGGGAACTTCTATTACTTTTCCAACATTTTGTGTCTCTTTCATCTTAGAACCTCCATTATCTTAGTCGATGAATAATTCAAACCTAACATAGTTATGTCAGCCAATCTTTCCTTAAGCCAGACTCGCGTCTTATCATCTTGGGTTATGTAATCCTCAAAAATGTTCAGCTCAGCAACAATACCTATATCCATTACCTTGTGCAAGTTCTCACAATATTTATTCAGCTCTTCTACTATAACTTCTGTCTCAAACAACTCTTTTCCGGAAAGAAGTCTTCTTCCGATATCAGTTCTGTCCAGAGTAACGTGTACATCATCACTCAACTCGCTGTAAAGACCATAAATGTACTCTACGGGGTCCGTAACCTCCTGGATCGGATCAAAAATTCCCCAAAACGCTAATTGTTTGACCATTACTTTCACGTTCGGAATAATTTTCTTTTTATTTGGAATAGTTTCTTCATTACCTTCAAAAAATGGAGAAATTGCATCAAGAATTGAGACTGAACAGTTCTCTAATTCATCTTCTATTGATGGGTTTTCACTAATTGCCTTATCTAATACACTTGTCAATGTAATTTTATAATTTTCAATTTTCTTCCCAGATTCTTTCTCAACAATTTCAGCTGTTTTTCTATATTTTTTATGGGCTAAACACTCCCAAAACGCTCCTTTTATAATCAACTCTAAAGTATTTCTTAGTAGAGTGTATGCTGCATTGTAGTGTTCCATTAAAGCATTTAGAAAAGAAAGATGGGCCCTATCAGATGCTTCCCAGTGGTATAATAAAAAGGCTGATCTTGTATAACATTGCTCTTCAGATTTAACTATGTTCGCTGCTAGATATCTAAACTCATGGACAGAGTCGTGAGCTACTCTTAACTTTTGGAAATCGCATCTATAAATTGAAATAGAAATATTATGGAACTCAAGTTCTTTAAAAGTATGTGAGAGAGCTTCCTTAAGGTTTTTCTCATCCATATCCTAACTCTCCCGGCTGTCTTTTAACCTCCTCCTCTTTCTCTGAGCTAATACTCCAATCTTTCGGAATTCGGCCAATCGAAGCATCCTTAAACTCTTTACGAGATATACCCATCACCTCTCATTTTCTCTCTGATGCAGGGATTCGGAAACATCCATACCACCTCAGGAATTGTTGTGTAAGACATTTTCCTCCAAGAAGCTCTTTAAATCTTCAGGCATAGTTTCAAAGAAGTGGTCATATTCAACAATTCTAACTGCATGATTTAGTTTATTATCAACAAATATTTTCGCGTCTATGTAGGTATTTAATTTGTTAGACGTTATTCGTGCACACTCACATATCCTTGCCCGATCCTCTTCGGTTAATTTCTCCATTAGATTATCAGAGGTTTTTAGAATCATCTCAGTTATTTTTTGAATATCGCCCTCCTCCAGTGTTTTCATGATTTTCTCCAATTTATTCTTCTTGTTCTCAAATTTACTTTCATTCTTAAGCCACCCTCCAAACTTCTTAAATATAAAGTGAGGTTCATACTTTACAGAATAGTTCTTGCAGAGCTTTTTGAGTAGAGCTAAAATTTCACCAAAGAGTATAGTCCCCTCTATATCTGAGGGAAGAAAAAAGACATTATTCTTACTAGTGAGTTCCGAATGTTTTCTCTCTTTATCATGATCTAGAATCAGAAATGCATTAAGCTCCCATTCTGCTCTCAGAATGTCATAGACTTCCTTCGCTGTATCCCCCCCATTAAAGCTTATAACCTCAATATTTTTCTTAATAAGCAATCTTTCCCAATGTATCTCCAGAAGCTTTCTGAATATATATTCATCTGATAACCCTTCCAGGACAAGAATAGCGTCTGAAAAGAAGATGACCTTCCGCTCATCTAATTGTCTGCAATACTTCCGAACGTTCTCTGTAAATTCCATAACAACGGCTTTTGTATTTCCATTAGCAAGTCTAAAGTGTACGTATTTTATCTTAGAAGTATTCTGGTTATTCTCCTCCTTTTCGCAGAATGATGGTAGAAGATATGGTGAATGCGTGATTACTACAAATTGACTCTGATTTTTATATCTATAATCAACTATTAATTCCATAAGTTTACGTTGTAAGAGAGGATGAAGATTGGATGCTGGCTCATCTAAGAAGATTGTTTTATTTCTTGCACCAACAATAAGGTAAAGAATGTATAAAAGTTCATTCAGTCCCGCACCACTAAGCTCTATTGGTATTTCAACATCATTCTTCTTAAATATGTTTATTCCGATCCATCCATCAGGAAATATCTGCTCTTTCTTTACTTCTTTCTGTTCTTTAATAAGAATTTCGGTGCTCGCTTGTGTTGATTTCTCATTTTTGGACTCGATAATATAGGAGTCTGGGCTAAACCATACATTAAATCTATACCCAGTCAGTTTTTCGAACAAATTCTCTATATCATGGTATCTTCTTCTATCATCCCTATCAAGAGAGTTTTTCAATTTTAAAAGCATATATGGAAGGTAATACG
>JAOZNG010000049.1 GCA_029933895.1 archaeon | reverse complement strand
ACTTTTTTCCCGCAGTCAGTATACCCTCCGCAGAGCGAGCCGGCGGCCTGAAAACACCGAACAAGACCCTCCCCTGCACAGTAGAGTATCCTGTCTTCGCCGCCTACTTTAGTGCATCTGACGGAGCAGTGGGTGGGGGCAGCTATCTCAGGGGTTAAACCGCCCTCAAATGAATCAAGAAGGGGATCCAGGAGGTCGGAATAACCAAGGGATACAAGAGACGCCAGCAACAAAACAATCAATGCCTTTTTTTCCATCCAGCATAAACCTCCCTCTTAGATTAGATAAGGTAAAACTGGGATATATATCTATCCCGCGTCCCTTCCCCCAGAAACCTGTCAACCACCCAGCTATCACAGCAGGAGTTAGTGACATGAAGGGGATGATGGAGGATAGGATATCTTATAGTATTCACCCGTAGGTCTCCAATCCCACACAGCTTTCGCGTCCTCCTCCCGCATCCTGACACACCCATCCGAGTCCCTGCATACCCCAAGATAGGTTGCAGGATCCGGGACAAACACCTTATCGCCCGTATCCGGGTCCCTGATGTATACCGGACCATGTATGTAGTAATGTGCATATAGCCGTGTTACATAATTAGCGTAATGATGTCCGCTTCCGAAGTCATAGCCGAAGTCATGATCCGACTCAGGAATCGTCTCAGCTATCCAGCCACTGAGACCCGGAGTTCTGGACCCATCCCTCCCGGTGCTTATCGGGAATTCACCTACCTTCTTACCTGAGGTATAAAGGCACAGCAACAAATCATCCTGGTTAATGTACATGAATTTCTGAAGACTTGTTTTTTCCTCCACATCAACTGGATCTTTACCACACCAATCCCCTCCAACAAAAGATTTGGTTACGTAATCCATTATCCCAGAATCCTCTTCTCTCAGCTCAATAGTGTACTCACCTCTTAGATTAAGCGCACTCCACCTCCAATCCAATCTCGTTGAAACAGTTTCGGTTCTGCTCGCACCGGCACCTAAATCAACCCAGTAGGCGTCTGGCTCCTTATCTATCTGCTGCTTGAAGCCTGAATCATTAAACAGATAAACCCTGTACTCGCACGTCTCACTACCAGTGTTCTGGAAGGTAACGTAAACAGTCAATTCAGGATCCCCGAAGGTGCTGGGCTCTATCACCTCAACAGTTCCTGTTATCTCCCCCACACAAGCGTCGTACTTGAAGTTTATCGGTTCATTGCATTTGTCCGTGGGCGCGGTTGGTTCAAGGGTTATATGCCCACTGAAGGGTGTCGATATCTCCACCCAGGGAGTGCATCTGAACTCAACCACCGAGTCCGGTTCAATGGTATAGATTATGTCATCTTCAAACCGGCATTCAAAGGGTTCAGGGTACCCGTCTATCGTCCATACTGCATGTGCATTGTATGGTCCGTTATTTCCCGTCTTAACTTTCACCGTTATCCCAGCATCTGCTGCTCCTGAAAGCAATATAAAAATTAAAACAAAAAATATTTTTTTCATTTTGTGTAAGTCACCTCAAGCACCTCCAGAGGCACGCACACCAGAGGACTTCCGCCGCATGCAGGGTTTTCGCTTGATTTCACGACATCAACGTCATCCGGCCAGGCTGTTATATCATCGTATGCGATGCAGACATGGTCGGTTCCCCAGTCACCGGAGATGGGACCTGACTCGAAATCCACGGGAACATCAGGTTCATTAAGAACATCCTCCAGGTACTTTTTTACATCATTCTCTGTCACAGACACCTCCGAGGAAGGAGGCCAGCCGCTGACATCAATATCGCTGCATTTCGTATCCCCCGGATAAGGCTGACCCTTCCAGCAAGCTGAAACCGCTCTCGCAATCAGGTCAATGTAGGACTCAAGGACGTGCAACCTGCAGAGATCATTCTCGCTCGCCTTAGAGACGAAAACCTCATCGTAGGCCCAGGTATCGTAGGTAATGCAGGCACCATCACCGTAAGAGTTTGTTAAATCACCGTCCTTGAAGTCAACATCAGCGTCTCCATTACCATAGAAATGCAGGTAGGAATAGATGTTGAAGTCTGTAACCCTCACATCACCAGGCCAGTTCTTGATGTCGCTCTCATCTATGCTGCTGCAATACACATCCACACTGCTTCCCTCGTTCTCATTCCAGCAGGACATGACCTTAGACCCAACCAGATCTATCTGCTCCTTCGACCTGCAGAGCTCATCATCTGATGCAATAGCTACCTCAACGTCAGCATCACCATGATCACCCCATACCTTGAAACAGATATCACCTGATGACTTGGTAATTGTTCCAGCATGCCATACAATCTTACTCAATGCAGGAGAGGTTGAACCGGTTATATCCTTCCGTCCGATTGAGTCAAGATAATCATGAACATCCTCCTCGGTGACAGACCCATTACATGATCCAACGTCAACGATACTGCATGGATACCTAAAAACCTTCACCCCCTCCAGGGCTTTATCGTAGCAGTCAGCTACTGCGTCCCCGATAACCGAAACACAGGATATCCCGGGTCCTGTCTCCGCGGGAAGGGTGAGCTCGTAGATCAGCTCAACGAGAGGGATGGCTAACCCGACAACAACCAAACCGATAATCGAGTAAACCATGCAACCCTTGGCTTTATCCCGGGACTCCGGCTTATCCGACAAGAGATAGAATATACCGCATAAGGCAAACATCAAGGCAGCTGCTATGACAACAACCAACTTGATGGCTTCATAGACCTCAACCAGCATGCTCTTGGAGTGGCATGTTTTCACGCAGGACTCCATGCAGCCCCTAACCTCATTATCTGAGGTCAGACCCGACTCTCCTTTGTCGCACCAGTATTCCTCACAGCACTCCGTGCAGTCCTCATAATCCTCCAACGGACAGGCGGTAAGCCCCCCGCAGGCTCTGCCGCAGTTCTCTTCCCCGACTGCTGGATTCGAGCCGGTTACCGAAAGCGTTGGATGATTATGGCACTCACATTCGTAGCTATTGTAATACGCCACCGAAAAAGGGAGGAGCAGCAGGAATACAAAAGAAATAATGCGTTTATTCACCTTCATTTTCTCAGAGCAACTACTTATGTCTTTAGTTTATTTCATTATAAATATCTGATACATGTTTTAAACCCGTGAGTCTTATTCTATAAGATAAGATGAAGTATATCGTCGTAACAGGGGGGGTATTATCAGGGCTCGGAAAAGGGGTTACAGCTGCTTCCATAGGCCGCATACTCATGGACAAGGGCTATGACATCGTGCCCCTGAAAATCGACGGCTACGTTAACATAGATCCCGGGACCATGAACCCATACGAGCACGGGGAAGTCTATGTACTGGATGACGGCAGCGAAACAGATCTGGACCTCGGGCACTACGAGAGATTTCTGAACACCAACCTGACAGGTAAATCCAACATAACCACCGGGATGATATACAAGAAGGTTATAGAAAAAGAAAGAAAAGGCGAGTATTTGGGGAAGACTGTCCAGATAATCCCCCACATAACCAACGAAATAAAAAACCGCATCAATGAGTTCAAAAACGACGTAGTCCTCATTGAGGTAGGAGGCACGATAGGTGACATGGAGAACGCCGTCTTCATTGAGGCTCTGAGGCAGATGGCTCAGGAGACAGACAACTTCCTGTTCATACATTTATCCTATGTACCAGTTATTCTGTCAGGCGAACAGAAGACCAAGCCGACGCAGCACTCCATAAAGGAGCTTCTCAGGCTGGGCGTGCAGCCCAAAATTATCATAGGAAGATGCGAGAACGAGCTAACTGAGAGCACCAAGAAAAAAATTGCACTCTTTTGTGGAGTTAAGGCGGAGGATGTCTTAAGCGACCCTGATATCGCAGACATCTATGACCTGCCGATGATACTGGAGAAACAGGACTTGAGCAATAAGATCATCAAGAAACTGAAGCTTGAGAGGAAACCCACCTATACCTTCAAATACGAGAGCATCGTGCGCCGGATGCACGACTACAAAAACGAGGTCTCAATAGCCATAGTCGGCAAGTACACAGGCCTTGTTGACGCGTACCTGAGCATCAAGGAGGCATTCAAGCATGCTGGCATGGTAAACTCATGCAAGGTTAATCTCAAATGGGTTGAATCAGATGAGTTAAGCTCGGAGGACCTCTACGCCTTCGATGGGATACTTGTTCCAGGAGGCTTCGGCTCCAGGGGCGTGGAGGGTAAGATTAACGCCATAAAATATGCCAGGGAGGGTAAGACCCCATTTCTGGGAATCTGCTTCGGCCTGCAGTGCGCGGTCATAGAGTATGCTAGAAACGTCTGCGGACTGGATAAGGCGAACAGCACTGAAGTAGACCAGAAGACGCAGCATCCTGTTGTTGATTTGATACCTGACCAGAAGAGCATCGACGAGATGGGGGGTACCATGAGGTTAGGGGCTTATCCCTGCAGGATAAAGAGGGGGACCCTGGCATATAAGCTCTATGAGAGTGAAAGGATAGAGGAGAGACACAGGCATAGGTGGGAGGTTAATCCCAGCTATATCCGGATGCTGGAGGAGAACGGTCTTGTTTTCTCTGGAATATATCCTGAAAGGAATCTGGTGGAGATAATCGAGTTGCCGGAGCATCCGTTTTTTATTGCCTCCCAGTTCCATCCCGAGTTCAAGTCGCGTCTTGAGAGGCCTGCCCCTCTTTTTGTGGGATTGGTGAGGGCTGCGATAAGGAGGAAGGAGGTTATTACATAGATTTGTTATTTATTTAGGTAATCTATATAATAGGATACATATAATCGAGACAATAATTACGCCTGAAGTGAAAAACAGCTTATTATTTATAATGCACAATAATTTAATCTATCCAGTTATCTTGGATTAGATTCAGTCGCTTCTCAGCGTTACCCAATAAAAATGTTTTTACAGTAAATTACAAAAACTATGAGCGTATGGATACTGCAACCAAAACAGTAAACAAAGAATTGAGAAAGGAGTGCGACCACCCCAAGAAGATAAAAGACTACAGTAGAGGAGAGGTTTATTGTGCAAAATGCGGTCTGGTCCTGGAAGACACCATATTCGACTTTGGACCAGAGTGGAGGGCATTCGACACAGAAGACTCCAGAAAGAGAGCCAGGACAGGAAGCCTCTTAAAGGACTGGAAGCTCAGCAAGGGTTTAACAACCGAGATAGACCGATACGACAGGGATATAAAAGGGAGGGTGGTTCCCGTGGAAAGAAAAGCCAGCCTCTACAGGATGAGGAAATGGCAGAAGAGAAGCAGGATGGCCACATCCCTCCAGAGAAACCTCTCTGTTGCCCTGCCAGAAATCGACAGAATGTGCTCATACCTCAACCTCCAAAAAAACATGAAGGAGGAGATAGCCCGACTCTATAGAAAATGCGCCAAGAAAGGTGTGGTCAAGGGGCGCTCAATCGAGGGAATGGTTGCCGCAGTGATATACATAATATCAAGACAGCATCACTCACCCATAATACTGGAGGAGCTGGAGGAGGTCTCTGGAGTGAGCAAGAAAAAGATAGGTAAATGCTACAAGAAGATCAGACAAAACATTGAGATAGAAATACCCATAAACAAGCCCGCAGACTATGTCTCAAGACTCGCCTCTAAACTTGATGTCTCAGGTAAAACCATAGCCAAATCCCATGAAATAATAAAAAAAGTGGAGGATAAGGGACTGGCTACCGGGAGAGTCCCCATCAGCGTGGCAGCAGCAGCCCTCTACATCGCAGGGGAGGAGACAAGAGACCCCAACCTGCCTAAGAAAATAAAAAGCATCCCCGGAGCATCCAAGAACATCATACGCAAGAGAAAAGAGGAAATAGAAGAAACACTCAAATAGGCTATACCTCCTCAGCCACCTTCCAATCCAACAGAATACTAGCTGTTTTCTCCGGTAACTCAACCTCCTCCATGGCATTGAATGGTCCGTAGTTCCTAGCGTCTGAGCCAACAATGGAAGGAACAGCCTTAATCAGTCTCAACCTTACCTTACCTCCCTCAACCACGGGTTTCTCTCCCTCATCTTCGCTCTCCTCAACATCCTCTCTTCCCTCCCCACTATCCCCAACACCAGAAGACTCCTCATCCCCCATGAAACCTGGAGCACCATATCCCTTCAACACATCCACCAGAGCCCAGTACAGTTTCTTCTCCCTGGGCAGAGAATTCAGGGGCTCAGTATCCATCGAGCGCATAACCTGCATCAGGACCTTGTTCCTTCGCCTTAGATAGATATCCTCAGCCATCCTCTCTATAGAGTCCCTGTGCTCCCCGCGTACCTGAGAGATAAGCTCCTTAAGCCCGGAATAAAAATCCTCCCCCACATTACATAGAGATGATGTCTTCTTCTCCGACCGATAAATCCTCTGCAGCTCAGTGTATGTTAAAACCATCTTTCCTGCCCACTATCTTTAATCTATGGGAATGTATTTATATCAGCAACCAATAGTTTAATATAAAAAAATGAAGAAGTCATTTATCTTATTCCTTGTAACTGCTTTATTAGCTACAGCGACAGCGGAACAGAATGCTGTTATCTATGGTTACGTTTTAGACGAGAAAACAGGAACTCCCCTAGATAACGTGCAGGTGGATATATTCATGTCAGAAGACCCCAGTAGAGCAGTAGTGTCAAAGCACACCGACTCCAGGGGATTCTTTAACACCTCAGTCCAGGGGAACAAGAACTACGACATCTACATAAGACTGGGAGAAAAAAACCCCAAACAAAGTGTTTACGTGAGCAGCGGAGCCATACAGAAAGTCAATTTCATTGTATCCATGGAAAGGATAAGCGAGCAGGACATCATAGAACAACCCTATTTCCTGGTTTTCGTGGCCATAGCAGTCCTAGTCATCGGTGTCATATTGTTCGATGAAGTCTACATGAGGCACCGTAAAATCTCAGCCCTGGAGACAGACAAGGAGAAGCTTAAGAGCAGGATAGAGTCCACTGTGGAATTAGATGAGGTATCCACCCTAGAAAAGAAGAGGGATAGAATCGAGCTTATGATAAAGATGGCTCAACTGAAATTCCACAAGAGGCAGATAGACGATGAAAGCTTCAGGGAAATCGTGAGAGATAAACAAAAGGATTTAATAGAGATAGAAGCCCGATTATCTGAACTAAAAAAACAAAAGAAAAAAGAGGACCTAAACCCCTCTGGTCCTGATTCTGTGGTAGGCGTAAATCAGCAACAGAAGTGAAAGCGACAGCAGAATCCCGGCTGAGGGCTCTGACATGATTGTTTCATAGACTCTCTCCACGAAACCGTAGACTGCATTCTGCACCTCATTAACCATCCTCGGCTTTATCCCGGGACTTCGTTCTACCACATTCAGGCATATGGAGAGGTTTCTTTTAAGTTCATTGGAGTTGAACTCGATGAATACTGTATAGTTTCCTGTCTCGATAGAACGCTTTGACTTGATGGTCCAGGAAAAAAGCCTGGATTTGTTCTCCTCCACCACATCGAAGCAGGTTGAACCATTTATGACGTTAAATGTCTCTGGAACAGTCAGTTTAGCGCTGACGTTGGTGAGGTCGGAGCCTTCCGCCCTTGCCTTAATGTATAAAACGAATAGAGCTCCCTGCTCAACACTCTGAGGTATTGAGGCGTTCAGTTCAAGACTCCTGTTCACTGAACAGGGCCGGCAGGGCCCGCCACAGTCTATGCCATTCTCTCCTTGATTCCGTAAACCATCGAAACAGGATGGTTCAATAACCCCAGCTGGCGTTGTTTCACCACCCTCATTCAACTCCTCAGCCCTCTTCCTTTCCTCCTTTGTGCATTTCCGGCAAGGCCCGCCGCAATCCACTCCCTCCTCACCATGGTTCTGGATTCCATCACTGCAGGATGGACAGGGCTGGCAAGGCCCGCCGCAATCCACTCCCTCCTCACCATGGTTCTGGATTCCATCACTGCAGGATGGACAGGGCTGGCAAGGCCCGCCGCAATCCACTCCCTCCTCACCATGGTTCTGGATTCCATCACTGCAGGATGGACAGGGCTGGCAAGGCCCGCCGCAATCCACTCCCTCCTCACCATGGTTCTGGATTCCATCACT
>JAOZNG010000219.1 GCA_029933895.1 archaeon | reverse complement strand
ACACCCTTAAGCTGACATCCTCCCAGGGGCAGCAAAAAAATATTTATTAAGAAAGGGTTATATTACTTCACAAGGTGAGAGGCATGATGAAGGGAAAAGCCCTGGTAGTATGCCTGCAGTTCTGGCTTATGTTCAGTCTTCTTGGAGGAGTAGTTTTCACCGGCGGAGATGGTGGACATAGTAATATTGTGAGCGGTGAAGAATCCACCGATAGTACGGTGATATGGATACACAATGTTTATGAGCTACAGAACATGAGCAACAACCTGTCGGGACATTATGCACTTGCTAATGACATCAACGCCTCAGTCACGAAAACATGGAATGGTGGACTTGGATTTGTACCTGTAGGAACCCCCACATCCCCTTTCAACGGTGTATTTGACGGGAAGGGGCATAAGATAATCAACTTATCAATAAATCGCTCCTCACAGGATTATGTGGGGCTGTTCGGCTACACAGCAGATAATGCGGTGGTTGAGCATGTTGGTCTTGTGAATGTAAGTGTGAGGGGTAAAGATCGGGTAGGCGGGCTTGTCGGGAGGAATTATGGGTGGGTGAACAACAGTTATGCAACCGGCAACGTGAATGGAGGAAACAGAACGGGTGGACTCATCGGAGATAATAGTCTTGTGACCAACAGTTATGCAACTTGCAATGTGAGTGGAAACCGGTATGTAGGAGGTCTCGTTGGGTATAATGCTGGAACGGTGAGCAGAAGTTATGCAACTAGCAACGTGAGTGGAAGCCGGTATGTAGGTGGTCTTGTTGGGCTTAATTTTGCTATTGCGGTGGTGAGCAATTCACATTACAATGTGAGTAAGGTGCTGATTAACGGTGGACATTATTTAACGATAGGAGGTCTGTTTGATCATCAGTACAACGACTGGTTCACGCACGGATTGCATCTTAATATATCAGATTACTCCTCTACGCTGATCCCAGCAGGAGGGTATTACAAGATAAACAGTGTGCAGGGATTGAAAGACTTGCTGGGTTTTGCGGACAGGAACTATAAATTCCGCCTGTTTACGGATCTGAATTTGTCTTCCGAGCCTAATCTGTACATACCGTACTTTGTGGGGGAGTTTGATGGGAATAACCACATAATATCAAATCTGAGTATCAACATGACATTCGCTGGTGAAGTTGGATTGTTTGGATATAATAGAAGAACGGTGAAAAATGTTGGTCTTGTGAATGTAGATGTGAGAGGAGGCGATGAAGTAGGCGGGCTTGTTGGGTATAATTATAACCGGGGGACGGTGAACAACAGTTATGTAATGGGTAATGTAAGCGGAGGCGATAATGTAGGTGGGCTCGTCGGGGCGAATTTTGGAAGGGTAAGCAACAGTTATGCAACTTGCAATGTGAGAGGAGGCGATGAAGTAGGCGGGCTTGTTGGATGGAATTGGTGGTTGGTGAGCAACTGTTATGCAACCGGCGATGTGAGTGGAGATAGGTATGTGGGGGGGCTCGTCGGGAGGAATCATTATGCCACGGTGGAGAAGTGTTATGCAACGGGTAATGTGAGTGGAAACCGGTATGTAGGTGGGCTTATTGGGACGAATTTTAGGACGGTGAAGAACAGTTATGCAACGGGTAATGTGAGTGGAGGCCGGGATGTAGGTGGGCTTATGGGGTACCATATGGGGTATGCGAGATACACCTATGCCGCCGGTAGAGTAAGTGGCTCATCTGGTGTGGGCGGATTAATTGGATGCAATATGGGAGGAACAACCATTGCCAGTTTCTGGGACATAAACACGACGGGACGGGCCTGGAGTGGCGGTGGAAGAGGAAAAACGACGCATGAGATGAAAAATAAAACTACATTTACCTCTGCGGGGTGGGATTTTACAAACATCTGGAATATTTGGGATGGTAGAACATATCCATTTTTCAAATGGCAGAATGTAAAGGCTGTGCCTCCAGAACCGCTTAATCTCTGTGCGAGGTGGGGAGATGGATATGTGAATTTGAGTTGGGAGGAACCTGCTGATGATGGCGGCTTACCGATTATAGGGTATAAAATCTATAGTGGGACGAGTTCAGGCAA
>JAOZNG010000048.1:7533-8100 GCA_029933895.1 archaeon | reverse complement strand
GCATAGCTGAGTTATTTCCATCCACTCTATGCCCTTGGCAGCTGAATGTTATGTTGTTTTTTGATAGGTTTATGCAGTGGTCGGTTGATGCGTTTATGATGTCGGAGTCAAGGCAGATTACCTCCCCTGGGTTGGCATCTTTTATGGCAGCAGAGCATTCGCTGCAGTTGCTGCAGTAATAGGTGCAGTTGAAGGGTGATTCAAGGACGATGAATATCCAGCGGTTAGCAGACATGTTAACTGAGACCGAGTTATTGTATACACCATGGGATACATTAATGGTGTAGTTGCTGTGGTAGCTGCGGTTTCCGTCAAAAATCCCTGGAGCAACACTCCAGGCCTCGAAACCGGTCAGGTTAAGGCGAGTAAAACCGTTGGTGTCTGTTACCCCTGAATACATGAAGGTGCCTGAGTTGTTGTAGGCTTCGACTGTTGCACCAGAAGCAGGGGTTGAGTTGCTATATTTCACCTGGATGAAGGCATACCACCCAACACGGAGACTGCATAGGTCTGAAGAGCCGCCACAGCCCTCGAATAACATATCATCAAAGGAGACGTTAAGGAAGT
>JAOZNG010000048.1:0-7523 GCA_029933895.1 archaeon | reverse complement strand
GTTTATTGTGCAGTCCCCCATGCTTGAATTCACGTAGACATCGGAGATAGTGGACTGGTTAAGGACCGAGTCAATGAATAGATTATTGTATGAGTTACTGTGGAGGCAGACTGAGTAGCTGTTGTCTCTGGCGTCCACGTTTCTGAATGAATTATGGATGCTGGAGAAGAGACAGATGAACCCCCTGGAGTTGTTATATGCCACGATATCCATGAAGGAGTTATGGTGGCTTAAAGTCAACTGGAACCCACACCATTCATTAAAGCTAGCTGATACATTCCCGAAGCTGTTGTTGCAACCCTGGTTCGAGTAGATGCCGTGTTTATTGTATCCCGCTCTGGAATCCTGAATGATACTCCTGCTAGAGTTCAGGCCGAGATATATGCCGTAGAGGTTACTTTCCAGGGTTGAATTCAACACAGTATTGTTAGAGCCGTTAATGCATAACCCCGTATGGTATCCCTTCACCGTGCAGTTTATCACCTTGTTGTTTTCCAAACCAGAGGGTAGGTATATCCCGTAGCCGTCAGATAGGTTGCTGCCATTGATCAGGGAGTTGTTGCAGTCTAGGGATATGTTTGAGGCATTGAATATCAGAACACCGTTGTTGGATGAGCTGTTGAAGTCGTAGGTCTGCCTACATAGTGTAACATTCGTGTTTAGGTAGAACACACCCGAGACGTTATTGATGCTGGAGACATAGGATGAGTTATCTGTTAAGTTAACGCACTCTCCTGAAACGGATGCAGCCAAAAAAAGCATGAAGCTAGATAAAAACAAAACCCTCCCAAGAGACATAACATAATATTAGATAAGCTTCAGATATATATTATACCCTCGTCTCTTTCTTGATGAAATCCAGCCACCCCCTGTCAAAGATTACCAGGTTGCCGCATTCACCATAGTGTCTTTCACAGGGAAACCCCTCGCATAGGAAGCAGTACTCCACTCCTTTTTCTCCAGCACAGTCAGGGATTCCACAGTACGGGTTCGGGTTGCAGCCGGTGCATTTCCCTATCCTGTACCTTGGACAGTACTCGCAGATTACCCCGCAGGTGCCAGTCTCCATGAAGTAATATTTGTTTACATGATTTAATATTAAAGTTAAGATGGCTTCCATAACCTTTCTGGGAACAGGTGGGGGCAGATTCGTGGTCCTATCCCAGAGACGGTATTCTGGAGGCATATGGCTTGACCTGGAGTCCAGGATTCTGCTGGACCCTGGACCCGGCGCCTTAATAAGAACCCTGGAGTTCAACATGAATCCAGAGAAACTGGATGCATTGTTCGTCTCACACAGGCACCTGGATCATTACTCTGATGCTGAGGTAATGATTGAGGCCATGACCCATGGAACAAAAAAAAAGAGGGGCTCTCTTGTTATTGAGAGAAACACCCTCCCCTATATCTCAGAATACCATAGGAAGGCAGTGAATGTTTTGGTCCCCATGGCGGGGGATGAATTCTGGATAAACAAGCTGAGGGTGCAGGCCATTCCCACCGTAGGACATGTTAACTCCCTTGGCTTCAGATTCCACTCCAAAAACGGCACAGTAACATACAGCTCCGACACGAACCTAGATGAGAGCCTCATCAGGTACTATAGAAATGCGAGGGTGTTGATACTCAACTGTATCTCTCCATCAGGTACGGAGATAAAAACGCATCTTAACGTGGACAAGACTATAGAGATTGCCTTAAAAGCCAAGCCGGAGCTTCTGGTCTTAACCCACTTCGGGATGCAGATGCTGAACTCCAACCCGGAGAAGGAAGCGGCCAGGGTTGAGAGGGAATCAGGGATTGAAACCCTTGCAGCCAGGGACGGGATGACCCTGGATTTAGATAATCTTTCAGGAACAGGAGAAGGCAATCTGGATTGGTTTAGATAGAAAATGGATGAGATTCAGAGAATAGAATACGGGAACGGTTTAAGGGTTTTGCTGGAGGAGAGAGCTAACACAAAAAAAGCAGCTCTCCTGGTCGGGGTCAGGGTCGGCTCAGTGGATGAGGATGATAGAATAAACGGTGGAAGCCACTTCAACGAGCACCTGCTGTTTAAATCCAACAAGTACAGGACTGGGAGGCAGATTACAGAAGACCTGGAGTATAGTGGGACAGTAATTAATGCCTACACCACCTGGAAGTACACTGCATTCTATGCCAAAACACCCTGCATGGAACTGGAGAACGCTATAGAGATACTCTATGAGGCAGCGACAAACATGGATTACAGGAAGAGGGAGTTTGAATTAGAGAGAGAGGTTGTCTTGACAGAGATAAGAAACTACATTAACTCCCCCGATAAATACGCCTTGATGGATTTGTTCATACCAACGCTCTTCAATAACACACCACTTGAGAAGAAGATTCAGGGAACGGTTGAGGCGATGAGTTCTGTGGAAAAGAGCGAGCTGGAGGAGTTCAAGCGGGAATTTTATTCTCCAACTAATACTGTGATGGTGGTCTGCGGCAACTTCAACGAGAAAAAACTTCTGGATAAAGTGGAGAACACCTTCGGCTCCCTGGGGGATGGAAAACACCATCCAAGAGAGGAGATAGACATCAGCAACAGGCACAGATTCAGGGAGGAATCGAGGGCGGATATTAACCAGATGTATCTATCCCTAGGCTACAGGGTTCCAGGCTACAGTAGTGATGACTTCTTCAAGCTTGATCTTTTATCATCCATTCTTTCGGAGGGTTTATCCTCCAGATTGTTCAAGGAGCTGAGGGAGAGGAGGGGTATAGGTTACTCTGTAGGCTCGTTCTATAAGCCCTTCCAGAATGAGGGGATGTTTATTTCACATGTGGATGGATTCAACCCCAACAAGCTTGAAGAGACACAGGAAACCATTGAGATGGTGTTCAATGACCTGAAGAATGAACGGATTAGTGAAAGAGAACTTGAAGGCACAAAGAATCTGATGCTTTCAAAGTATGATGACCTCCTGGAGCGTATCACGGAAAGTGCTATGTTGCTTTTGGAGAGCGAGTTCTGTGGCATTCCCTTCGACTACAGGGAGAAAGAGAGATACATCAGGGAGGTCTCTGTAAAGGATTTGATGGATGCAGCGAATAAATATCTGGGAGATGATTATACCATAACACTGCTTAAACCTGAAGATGGATGACGACAGAAAAATAGCGTTAGTAACCCTGTTTTGTATGTTGTTTCTGGGTCTTGCCTCAGCCTTCAGGGGATTCTGCGTTAACCCGATAGCTTTAGGTGCACCGGCATACATGTTTCTGTTGAGATTGATTCTGGGCTTCAGATGCCCTCTCCTGAACAGCTCCCTTATTTCAGTAGCGGTAACAGCTACTGTTTACGTAGTCTATGTGGTATAGAAATCAGGACCTTCGTGAGATAACACCATAGATAAACAATACCAGAACTATAGCAGCTGCTACTATTGCTATTGTTTTGTAGAACCCATCCCCCTCTTCTTCATTGATGGATGTGGTGCTGGATGATGCGGTGGAATCGTGCACAGCCTCTGTGGTTGTGGTAGAGGAGATTGATGTTGATGAAACAGCGGATGACGGGGTTTCTTTCATGTTTGCTGGAGGCAGCCTTGACTTATCTGTTACTTCGATGTTGATGATGTAGCTCTGTTCACTGCCTTTGATAGCATAGTTGGAGCTGTTCATACCTTCATAGAATGCTGTGACAGTAATGTAGTCCCCTGAAGCCGCTTTGACGCTGGATATATAGTAATTCAGCTCCTCGTGCAGAAAGGTGCTTCGTATCCTGTATTCCTTCCCTGGGACCTTTATCTCCACCACAGCTGAATCAACCCGTTCTCCATGGAAGGTTACCTTCCCCGCCACTATGGTCCCAGTAGAGGGCATCGGTTGCGCTATAGCCAGAGTTACCATCAACGTTATTGCAATAACCTGGTATGTGTTTTTCATCTTGCCCTAGTAGAGTGGTAACATGTCCCCTGAACCTGTGTAGTTTATCCAGTAGCCCTTCCCTGTCTCGAAATCCATACCAAGGTCGGGGTATTTCACAAAATCCCCGTAGGGTTGTTCACCGGCTGTCTTGTCGAGATAATATACTCCCTCGTATTCACTGGGGTCTATATTGTTGTTGGATAAAGCGGCTCCAATATCTTTACCCTCCATGGAGCTGTTCCCCTGTATCCCGAAGAAATACAGCCCAGGCCCGTTGAGGTGCAGAACAGGTGCTGTTGGTGAAGGCATTCCCCAGTAGCTCTTGTTAAGGCATGAGCCAGGAGATGATGCAGTCTCTTCTGTTATGAATATGTAGTATCCAACCCCCACACTCAGGTTGTTGAGTGAATGCACATTTAATACTATCTCCGGTGCGAAGGCGTCGAAGACGTCACTGTCTCTGTATCTAGCCAGGCGGTCATAGGGCAGACCCTGTAACACGGGGGTGGTTCTTGGGTCGGTTTCAAATCCCCCGGTATCAGGGTCCACGGGTAAAGTGGGCAAAGAGATTGCATTCCACCTGTAGCAGAGGTTTCCTATCGAGGAATTCACCAGGTATTTGATATTGACGGAGTCGCAGCCGTTGTTGCCTGCGGCGTCGGATGCACACACGGTTAATGTAAACGCACCTGGCTGCATCAGGGGCTCATTACCGTAAAAACAGTCCATGCTGTTGGCTGCAGGGTTTGGGTAAGGGCTCCAGTAGTCTTGGCCCCAGCTGCTGCAGTGTGCGCTCCCATCGAATGTTGTTGAGTTCAGGTCATAGCTCTGGTTTCGCCATGTATATCCCTTTAGGTTAACGGATACCGTGTTTTCTATGATGTCGCAGTGTCCCTCCATTATGTCAAATTCCACCTCCCTTGGATCTATTCCATCCCTCAATGTAGGACCTGAGGGTTTCGTTATGGTGATTGCTGGGGGAGTCACATCATAGCTCCATCTACCGCTGTTGCAGTATATGTTTCTGAAGACCGGATGGCACCAGCCGTTTCCGTAGCAGTTGTCGTCGTAGACGCACTCATCTGGCTGTGGGCAGCAGGCTTCAGCATCCCCTCCACAGGCATTTTCTACCACATCAGCATCCTTGCTGCACACTATCCTGTTCTCGCCAGAGTCATCCTCACAGCATGTTGTTGGAGAAACATCCCCTCCAATACCCCAGTAGGCTCCACAGCATATTGTACAGGATTCCATTGAGGAATCACATGAACCCCAGTCCTTTGGCGCTGGATCCGAGGAGTCACAGCAGAAGACAGGCCATATACATCCCGTGCATGTCTGCGTATCTGTACATGTTACTGTCCTGGAATCGTTAATACCGTCCCAATCGTAGTCTATGAAGTTTTCTCCGTTGCAGTAGTCATTCCACGTTTCCGAGTTACTGCACGCTCTCGTCTGCCCGTCAAGGCACACTGCTCCACATACACCAATAGTACATGCACAATCCTTACCTCCACAGCACCCTGATGTATTTCCAGCCACACAGGCATCAAAATCAGGAGCATCGCAGTAATAGGAGCACGAGTATTGGCCCTCACAGAAAGGAACGCAGCAATCAGTGTATAAATCCTCGCCAGGACAGTTCATGCACTCGCAGCCCCAGTGTACTGTGCACGCATCCAGGCACTCTGCATAATACCACAGAGCAACCCGTTTGCAGGTGTAGTCCCAGGTGCAGGGTGCACAGTTGCCGAATCCCAGAAAACAACAGTCGTCGTGACTGTTACAGGATGTGCCCTCAGGTGCACAACACTCCCCATTGATGCATTCACTGCATACACCCCGACAATTATTATCACGTCTACACTTCTTGGCGTTGGCCAGTGAAACAAGAAACAATACAACAACCATTAAAACGATAAGCTTATTTCTCATCCTGACTTCCTCCTCTTTTTGATTGAAACATAAGATGCCGCGCCCAGAGCAATCAGTAATACAGCAATCAACTCCCATGGAATCCGGGAACTGCACGGCTCACAGGGTCCGCCGCAGTCGACTCCGGTTTCGTTCTGGTTCATTATTCCATCAAAGCAGGTTACTTCACCCTCCGCCACGAAATCAATGAACCGGTATGATACAGTCTGAGCCTTCAACAGCTTCCCAGTATCGTTGTCGTAGACCTCTACGGTAACATTAAAATCCCGCAAATCCCTTCCCGTTCTAAAGCTGGAGTTAACCGGAATCCGGTAATCCATCTGCGCCAGAAACGGACCCCTGGTTTCTTCATACACGACGCCTTTTTCATCCACCACCCTCTCTCTTATCTTAACATCCAAGGGTAGAGTCAGACCAGGATTTGCAGCCTCCTCTGGTTTAATGCTCTTTACCTCATCGTTTCTACCCCCGCTTGCAGCGATGTAGTACATAAACTCTACCCTGTCGTTCCTGCTGTAGGCATAGTTACTTGTATACAGTTCATATACCTCAGCCCACCGGTCTGCGGTGAATACAGCCTTATATCTATCCACTCCAACAACAGAGCCATCTCTCTCAGCAGTCAAGAAACCGATATAATGATCCTCCTCCGAAACCGAGTCCGTGAACTCGAAAACCCCCACACCATGGGGAGGTAAATTCATAGACATTCTTTTTTCGCTCAATGAGGTTCCATTATAGGGTCGTTCATTGAACCTGTAGAGGCTATATACCACCTCAAATACTGTTTTTTCTTCCCCTGAATTTTGCACTGAACCATTGATTGTGTAGACTTCATTCACGTGCATGTGTCTAGCGTATTTAACCCATTCAGCCTCTCTGGAGGTGAACTCGGTTGAATTAAATAATATGAATTCATTATTCCTGGAGGATAGGTTGTTTACTGTGAAGCCCTCCCCCCCGGAATCCAGGAAATAGCCCCCCTTAGTTAATAAATCAACAATTAAACCATATCTCCCAGGGGGCAGGCTAACATTAAATGAATAAATAAACTCCTTGGAGCTATGGGGTTTTAATCCATTAACTCCGCAGCGGTAGAATCTCCGAACGAGAGGTTTTTCCAGTTCATAAGCTGGTATCATCTCTCTCCCAGCCATCGGAACCCCTTCAACGATCTTGAATCGCAGGCAATTCTCTGTTAAAGCATAATATGAGGGATTACTTACCCTGATTGAGACATTAGCGATTTCACCTGACCTGTAACTTTTCTGGTTCAAAAAATTCTTGTCTAATTCAACACTAACAGAGATGTCTTCATTCTGCAGGCTTGCGCCCGCAGCCAACTGCAGTAAAGCAACCAGTAAGACAACAACAAAACACTTCTCGGTTCCGCTTAAACCCATATTAGATAATATTATCATATTGCTATATATCAGTATCTACCAGCAAGTTTGTTCAGGGACTGGATTCCGTTCACCGTAGGTGGGTTGAGCGCTGTAGGAGAAGGGAGACATGGGAATAAATCATGGCTCCTCCAGTGACTCACTTAAAACAATCAGGTAATCATCTGGGTCAAAAATCCAGACCTCCCTCATGCCGTAAGGTTTCTCGACTATATCATAGAGCAGAGAGGTGTTATGGGCCCTAATCCTTCCATATATCTCATACAGATTGTTTACCATGAAATTCAATGC
>JAOZNG010000218.1 GCA_029933895.1 archaeon | reverse complement strand
ATGTTGAACACAACAGCTTCGACAACCGCTTTATTAGAACAAGAATATACGACAACCACCGGGGCGTGAGTTTCAGAAACGCGTCAGGTAATCCGGCACAAAACAACTGGATCATTGACTCAATCATCCTTAACTCCACAACAGACGATATCCGAAGCGAAGGCGACTGCCAGAACCTCCTGCTGAACACCAGCTTCAATAAGACCAAGACAGGCTTTGCGGAGGTGAACGCTAAGATAACGGTCATGTGGTATGCTGACGTTCAAGTCAACTACTCGAACGGGACTGCTGTCCCGGGCGTTACCGTCTATGGATACGATATCAATGATGTATTGCAGAACAACAGCGACACAGACAACTCCGGCTTTGCACGCCTTAATCTCATCGAGTATACACAGAATAACTCACAAACATACCCAAGTAATGTCACATATTTCTCAAACTACACATTGAATGTATCAGACGGCACCTACAGGGATGAGGAAACAGTGAACATGTCGATGAACAGGCAGATACAGCTGACGCTTGGTTTGCCGCCATCCACAGATTTCGCGGAATTACATCCTCTGCTGCCAATAACAACCAATAACTTGCTGCTCAACATAACGTGTACGGATCCGGATAACAGCAGCCTCATAGCATATTGGTTTGCCTGGAATAATTCGGTTCAGACATCTCTTTCGGGTTCGCAGGCAGTAGCTAACGGAACAGAAACCGAGACTACTGTGGTCGGCTCTGGTAACACTACTGTGGGGGAGAACTGGACGCTGGAGGTGTGGTGCGGGGACGGCACCGTAAACACAACACACCTGAACACATCCACGAGGACGATACAAAACACTGCGCCAACGATCACATTACAGTATCCATTAAACAATAGCACCTGGAATCTGAGCGCGCTCGTAACCTTCACCTACAACGTATCAGACCTCGAGCATACAATAGAGAACTGCAGCCTGTACCTTGATGGAGTACTGAATAAGACCGAGTCCACAGTAGCAGAGTACATAAACCAGACAACAAACACCACCCTCCTGGATGGGATATACAACTGGAGCATACACTGCTTCGACTCTGTTGGCTTAGAGGGAGTGAGCGCGGAATGGACCCTGAACATAAGCCCATCAACACTATCCATAACAATAAATGCTCCAGCTAATATCACCTACACAGTGAATCAGACCCCACTGAATACCTCAATCTCAGGAGGAAGTGGAACCTACACCTGCATCTATTCACTAGATAACTGGACGACAAACAACAGCTTCGACTGCAGCACAACAGTATTGAACTGCAGCGAGGGATCCAATACCGTGTGGGTTCAGGTGAATGATTCATTCAGCAGCCAAGCCTATGACTCAATAAACTTTACGGTAGACTCCCAGCCGCCACAGGTCACTCTGCTCTCACCAAGCAATGGATCAATTGATGCGGACACTAATGTGGTGTTCAGATACACGGTCAGTGATACAGTAGCCGCACAATTGAACTGCTCCCTCTACCATAATGTCTCAGGCAGCTTTGTTGGTAACGGTAGCCAGCTGGTTGGTTCAGGATTGATGGGTTCGTTCACACGAGATAATCTCCCCGACGGAGGCATCGTCTGGAATATTTTGTGTGATGATGTTTACCATCCCTCTTTTGCGGCACATAACAGGACTCTATTAATCAATTCCTCGGCGGTGGACTTACACCTGAACACTGGAGACATAGCTTTCAGCAATAATAACCCGACAGAGGGTAATATTTTGGGAATAACTGCGACGATACATAAAGGTGGGGTGGGGAGCTACAGCAGCTTCCAGGTCCGTTTTCTGGTTGATAATGCTATCCAGGATACTAACACCCTATCCATAAGAGGTAACTCAACGAACACCACAACATTCACGTGGACTGCTGTGGAAGGAAACCATGTGGTGACAATAGTTATAGATCCGCTGGATAACGTCGCAGAATTGAATGAATCGAACAACAACGCCTCCCGGGGTATTATTGTGTCAGGTGCAGGGTCACCTGATGAGGACATGTTTATTTCTGTGGAAGGGGACTGTGTGAATGAATCAGTAACAATA
>JAOZNG010000217.1 GCA_029933895.1 archaeon | reverse complement strand
TTAGAACCCTTCTTTCGTTGCCGTTGAAGTAATAAGCGGAGAGGAGGACATTTGTGTCCAGGAAGGCCTTCATCCTCCCCGCTCCTCCCTGACGGCTTCTCTGATCTTCCCTCTGGTTATGTTCTTCTTCTTCCTGCTCTTCTCCCCTTCCTTAAAGATCTCCTCCCAGGAGGGCATCTCTATCTTTTTTAGGATGATTTCATCCCCGCTGATAATTGCAGCCAGATAGTCTCCCTCCTTTATAGAGAGTGCTTCCCTCACCTTCTTTGGGACTGTTATCTGGAACTTTCTTGTAACCCGGGTAATCACTATATCGTTCATGGTAGTATAGTACTACACTCCTACTAATAAATCTTGTGTAGTCTGCCTCATGATGTGTGGAAAATCCAGCCAAAGATGTCCCGCCCTGTCCAAAAGGGCGGGGCTTTTTTTACGGACCCCCTCCGCAATACTTATTAGGTTAATGACTATTGTGGTCATTATATGCATAAGAATTCCTATATGTCAAGAACAGAACAGGACGTTATGAGGGTCCTGGAGGGTGTGGAGATAGTGTCCTTTGAGGATGTCTCCCAACTCTTTCCGGAACTCAGCAGAGATATGGTCAGAAAGGTTCTTTCAAGCCTTTCCAAAAAGGGCTATCTTTTCAGACTTAAAAGAGGTCTCTACGCTGTGGGGGATCCAGCAACCAAAAACCCCTACAGGATAGCCCTTGCGCTCTTCCCCGGGTACATTGCGTTCTCCTCAGCCCTTAGACTCTACAACCTTATAGAGTACGAGCCCTTCACACTGTTTGTGGCAACCCCGGGGACGTCTGGTGAGAGAAGGGTTGGGGAGTACACAATAAAGGCGGTGGCTCTTGGTGAGAGGGCAACAGGGGTGACCTCAAGGGATGGTATATATGTCTCTACACTGGCTAAAACCTTCTTTGACTGCTTTTACAAACCGTACTACTGCGGGGGATATTCTGAGATAACGAAGGCCCTCTACGAGGCTCATGAGGTCAACTGGGGTGAGTTCCTATCATACTTCAAGCGTTTCGCTAGCAGTTCTCTCTGTCAGAGAACCGGATACGTTCTGGAGATTGTAAGGGATGATGTAGGGGTCAAGGTCCCTGAATCTGTTATTGAATACCTTCTCGGGAGGGTTAAGGCGTGGACTAGGCTTGTTCCAACGCTTCCATCAAGGGGGACCGGGATCGGGAGGTGGAAGCTGATTGACAATCTCGGTAAGGAAAGGATTCTGGGGTGGGCCTATGGATGAGAGGATGCTCAGGTATACTGCTGCACGGACAGGGCTGGGCATGAACTACGTTGATAAGGAGGAGAGGCTCTCTCAAATTCTCTCACAGATGTGGGGGATCTTCGGTGAGGACCTTATTCTTAAGGGGGGCTCTGCCATCAACAGGGTCTACATTGCAAAGGTGGGTGCAGCCAGGTTCTCGGAAGACATAGATGTTGATTACTTCGGTGGGGGTGTTGAGAGGTCGGCCAGGAGGATAAAGGAGGGGATGGGCAGGATCAGAGAGTTCAGCGTGAAGGGTCCGCGAGTTCTCCACAGGACCTTTCGCTTTGACTGCTATTACCGGAACATGCTTGGGGTCAGGGACAGGGTTAAGGTTGAGTTCTACCTGTCAGAGCCTCCATACGTTGAGGCGAGGGTTGAGCTGGTGAAGTCTCCCTTCGTTGATGCGTACCCGACGATGTTTAAGGTATATTCCCTGGAGGACCTGATTGCAAGGAAGATGGTCGCCCTCCTGAGAAGGTCTGAGGGGAAGGATATCTACGACCTCTTTCATGCACTTAACATGGAGTTTGACAGGGAGAGACTTCTGAAGGCTGTTGAGATGACTGCAGGGTTCTATCACGTTGAAGGAGACCTCTTTGTGGGACTCATATCTAAACTGAGAGAGGTGAAGGGGAGTGCCCGGGGAATCGGGAATTCAACGAACCACTTCATACCCCGTTCACTCCGCCCCAACTGGCAGGAGATCATAGACACCCTTATCGTCATGATAGAGAACCAATTCTTATGAGGGACTAGTTCTGTTTATATCCCCCACTCCCCGGGGG
>JAOZNG010000216.1 GCA_029933895.1 archaeon | reverse complement strand
CAGTCTTTTAAGCGCCCTGAATCCTATGTCCCTTCTGTAGAAGGATCCGTCAAAATGTATCCTGGATACTGCCTGATAGGCCCTGTCAATAGCCTTTGGTATGTCATCCCCCAGGGCCGTTACGCCTAGCACTCTCCCTCCAGCGGTTACTATTCTTCCCTCCTCATCCCTTTTCGTACCGGCGTGGAAGACGAACACATCCTTCATCGCTTCCGTCTGCTCCAAGCCCTCTATTGGACATCCCTTCTCATATTTGCCTGGATAGCCTTTTGAAGCCATCACCACGCAGACTGCCGCTGCCCTCCTCCAGCGGAGCTTCACTTTATGGAGATCTCCGTCTATCGTCGCTTCTATAGGTCGCGTTATGTCGGTCATCAGGCGCGGCAGGACTGCTTGGGTCTCGGGGTCTCCGAAGCGGCAGTTGAACTCTACTACTTTAGGACCCTCCTTGGTGATCATCAGCCCGGCGTAGAGTATCCCTCTGTACTCCCTGCCCTCCTCTCTCATGGCGGCCACCGTTGGAGCAAGTATCTCGTCAAAGATTATCCCCTGAAGCTCCCTGTCCACAACCGGAGCAGGGGAGTATGCTCCCATACCGCCCGTGTTAGGACCCTTGTCGCCGTCGTATGCCCTCTTATGGTCCTGAGAGGGTTCTAGTGGTATTATGTGCTCACCGTCCGTAAATGCAAGTATCGATGCCTCCTCCCCCACCATAAACTCCTCCACAACCACTTTCCTGCCCGCCTTCCCAAAGGCCTTCTCCACCATTATCTTCCGTATAGCCTCTATAGCCTCCTTTTCGTTCCTACAAGGTATTGAACCCTTCCCCGCCGCGAGGCCGTCTGCCTTGACAACAACGGGTCCCCCAAGCTCCCTGACGTAATCCATGGCCTTCTCCGCATCCCTGAAAACCTTGTAATCCGCTGTGGGGATGCCATACTTCCTCATGAGCTTCTTGGCAAAGGCTTTGGAGCTCTCAATCTCCGCGGCTTTCTTTGTGGGTCCAAATATCTTAAGGCCCTCCTTCTCGAAGCGGTCTACAATGCCCTCCGCCAGGGGAGCCTCAGGTCCCACCACTGTCAAATCAATGTTGTTCTCCGCCGCGTAGGAAAGCAACCCTTCAATGTCCGTCGGAGGTATATCTACGCACTTTGCCCCGGCGCATATTCCTGCGTTCCCGGGGGCTGCGTGGACCTCCCCAACCCTCCTGCTCTGGGATATCTTCCACGCAAGGGCGTGCTCTCTTCCACCGCTTCCTATAACAAGCACTTTCAATTCTCTCCCTCCTCTCTCTTCACTTTCAGAAGGTCAGCGGCTGTAAGAAGGGAGTGAACCGTAGCCCCATCCCTCTCTATGGCCTCCCTACCTCCCTCCTCGCGGTCAACCACCACCGCCACATCCTTAACCACCCCCCCCGCCTCCCTCACAGCCTTTATTCCGCTCAAAGTGGTACCCCCTGTAGTGATCACATCTTCAACGATCAGGATTACCTCCCCCCGGGGAATCTCCCCAACAAACCTACCCCCCGTCCCGTAGCTCTTCTCCTCCTTTCTTATTATTACATAGGGAAGGGCCTTCTTCAGACCCACCACCACCGCCAGCGGAACTCCTCCCAGTTCAAGGCCCGCTACCCTGTCATATTCAAGGGGGAGCTCGGAGAACCTTCTCGCCGCCTCCTCTAAGAACTCGGGACTGGTAAGCGCAGTTTTAACGTCAACGTAATAGTTGGAGATCTTCCCACTCTTCAACCTGAACCTGCCGAACTTCAGAGCTCCCATTTCAACCATCAGAGATACCAGCCTGTCCAAAAGGTCACCCCTGAAAATGCAGTTGGAAGATGTATGTGAGATATTTTTACTTTCCGCACCCTATCCTTAGCTGCCACTCTGGGGAGGTTTCCTCTTCTGAATCTGTGCGGTCCTCTGAGCCACCGGGATACGTACTGGCACCGTCCCTGGGGGAGTTGGTCCGAGCGGTCGTGCAGGCTGTCTAGAAGCCATCTGCGGGGGGACAGCAGGGACCCCAGGGGCACGAGGTAACGTCCCACCAGGCGGCGGAAGCGGCCTGCCAGGCACACCAA
>JAOZNG010000047.1 GCA_029933895.1 archaeon | reverse complement strand
CCCGACGCTTCCTCCGCTTCCTGGAGACACCCTCCTTGGCTTGTATGTGAACTATCTTCAGCCTTTCAGTATCCAACCCCTTATATTCTGCATTAGATTCAAGACTCCTTAAAATTTTGAGTATACTGGATGCCGGCTTCTGGGGGTATTTCCCATGAGATCCACCTTTCCTGTGACCAACACCCTTCCTGAATTTATTGTAGACTATCGGCTCCTTAAGCAACTCCGTGGACTTGAGCGTTGAAACAGCATCGGGCAACATCATACCCCTTATTCTATCGCAGACCACTACTGCATCCTTGAAGGATATATTCATGTCCCTCCCCATTGATTTAGCTGTCCTGCCCTCATCCCTTAAATCATAAGAGTAATGCAGCTCCATTTTATCTAATCGGCACGAACAATGAAGACCTGGTTGCTCCCACGCCAGGGGAACTGTGCTTCACAACCTGCCTGTTGTATGTGAACTCCCCAAGGTAATGGCCCAGCATCTCCGGCTTGATGGTTACCTTAATGAACTCCTTGCCGTTGTATATCATGAAATCCAAGCCAACCATCTCAGGGATTATGGGCATGTCCCTGCAGTGGGTTCTAACTGCTTTTACTTTCCCCCCATTATCCAAGGCCTTCCTAGCTTTCCTTATCTTCCTCATAAGCTTTGTCTGGTTTTCCGTGAAACCCCTTAAAAGAGAGCGTCTCACGTCGGATGGCATCAGCTTCACCAGATCATCCATTGACATAGCCTTTAATTCATCGAGGGTATAGCCCTTATATCTGAATTCCTTTTTAGCCATTCTTTATTTCTTCCTTCTACCGGTTCTTTTCGCAGCTATGTGACCCACCTTCCTTCCAGGCGGTGCGTTTCTGGAGACAGTGGTTGATTTACCCACGTTAGAGTGAGAGCCACCATGGGGGTGGTCTACTGCGTTCATGGAAACACCCTTCACTATTGGATATATCCTGTTTCTTGTTTTTTTAGCATGATAAGCCTGACCTGCATGAGCCAGTGACTTGCTTTTCCTGCCTCGGCCAGCCACCCGGCCGACGGTGGCCCTAGAGTTGCTGTTTACTTCGGTGATTCTCTTTGAGGGCAATCGGATATAGGTTTTCCCTGTTTTTTTGTCATGCGAGACTACATATGCTGTGGATCCAGCAGACCTTACAAGCTTCCCGCCATCCCCTGGACGGGATTCTATGTTGTATACCATGGTGCCCTCAGCTATGTCACCCAGTTTTTTTATATCGCCCCTGTTTGTTTCCTCCCCCTCGCCCAAGGTAATCCAGTCCCCTTCTTTTATGCCCTCAGGAGCTATGTTTTTTATTTCCCTGAAGTCTTCCAGCAGTATCCTAGCCAGCGGAGCAGTCCTCCCAGGGTCATGTATTAACTCCACAACCTGACCAGAGACTCTTTCACTGTTGTTGGTAGGATACCTCACTTTCCCCTTGAATCTGTGGGAGGGTGACCTGTATCTGGGGGTCCCTTTACCCCGTCTCTGAGTGATTAATCGCTTACCCATCGTTTATCATAACACTCCAAAGTGTGATGCTATCTCTTCCGCATTATACTCTGGTGAAAGCCTTACATGGGCTTTCTTTTTTCCCTCAGTGGTCCACATGATGTTTGTCTTCAACACCTCCACCTCATATAAATCCTCCACTGCCTTCTTCACGTCCCCTCTGTTTGCTTTACTGCTCACGATGAATGTAAGTTTGTTCTCTCTCTCCCTCAACAGTGTGGCCTTCTCGCCCATCAACGGATAAAGAATTATTTCATGGCTGTCCATTTTTTCCCTAAACCACTAGTTCACCTATTTTTTTGAGTGCTGACTCCGTCCAGAGAGTTAACCTAGCGGGGTGTGTTCCGGGAGCCAGCATCTCCACGTCCAAGTCCCCTAACTCCACTATGTCAACACCGGATATATTGTCTAGTCGCTTAACTCCATCGTCTTTTTCTATGATTATGAGAACGCTTTTCTTTCTCCTGTGTTTCCTGCCCCTCATCTTACCCTTACCTGACCTTATCTTCTTTTCTCTGGCCCTCTTAAGGTCATCCTCCAAGCCCAAGGCATGTAATGCATCCAGCAGGTCTCTGGTTTTATCTATCTTCTGGAGGGAGTCCTCCACCACCAAGGGCATTTCCTTGATTTCCTTTATTCTATGCCCCCTCTCTTCAGCCAGTGAAGCGTTTCCTGTTGCTGCTATAGCGGATTTTAAAGCGAGGTTGTATTCTTTATTGTTCATCTTCAGAGAGTAGTCCCTCATCTTTGGGGGATGAGCCCTCCTGCCCCCCACAGACTGAGGTACTCTTCGAACATTACCTAACCCACCACCACCCGGCTTAATCCGGGGCAGGCGAGACATACCCCTGTTTATGGTTTGCCTGAAGCCGCCTCTTCTCCTGCCGAAATAATCTGCTGAAGTCAACATGCCGGAAGCCGGGTTCACGCCATAAACGCTTCTCTTGTTTGCTTGGAGCATGACAACAGCTCTCTGAATCAGGTCCGGCCTGTATTCTGTGTAAAAAACTTCAGGTAATCTCACTTCACCCTTAGCCTTGCCCTTCAGAGAGTATATCTTGGTCATTTTATTTCTGCTTTGTGGAGAGGTTTACGTGCGTTATCCTGTAGGTGACATCTTTTTTAGGCTTTCTTGGATGAGTCAGCCGTATCAGTCTCTTGGAAGGTCCTGGAACAGAGCCCTTAATCAGTACGTAATCCTTCCTGACCATACCATATCTGAGGAACCCGTCTACCGGGTTTATTTCACTGCCGTCGTCTCCTATCCGCATCAACATCTTGTTGTGCTCAGTTCTGGTATGGTATCCCATCTGCCCAGGTAATGGCTCCCGCCACATCTTTCTCGCTGGAGTCCACGCCCCCCCCGTGCCAATATGCCTCCTGCCCTTGCCTGCTTTCCTTGACTGCATCCTTATACCGTATCTTTTTATCACACCCTGGAATCCCTTGCCCCTGGATACCGCAGTAACGTCCACGTACTGGTTCTCCCTGAAAACCTCGGATACAGGTATTAATCCACCCAGTTTCTCTCTGGCGTAGTCTAGTTTCTCCTCCAGCCCTCCCCCGATGTGCATCTCCATCAGATCTGGTTTTTTCTTAGATAGGGAGGTCAGCTTGGGTTGAGTATATACAAGCAATCGTATATCAGCTATTTCATCCAGTTTTTTCTCGAGCTCCTTTATCTCCTTATCTGGTTTTTTCTTTTTGGAGTCCAGTGTGGTTACTGCTCTCCTAAAGTCTTCAGGTAGGTTGTTGGAGTAGATATCAGAATAAACCCGTAAACCGTTGTAGTCTTTTTTATAGAAGCGGATGGCAGCAACAGATAATGGGGGTGTTTCGAGAACAGTCACTGGAACAAACACCTCAAGACCTGATGTGGGGCTGTTTTTCCGGTGGTCGATGGCCAAGACGTTGCTCATCCCGGCCTTGTATCCTGCGAAGCCCAGAATCCCAGGCTCCCCTGTGTCCGGCCAAGAGTGTATTCTGGGTGTTTCCTTTTTAGCCCTCTTTCTGGGCACATATGCTAGGCTTCCAGACCTTGGTTTGCTGTATTTGGCCATATTATCGTGGATACCTGGTTGCCGTGAGACGTTTGATGAAAGATTTAGTCAGAAAACTGGGCAGAGCTTCTGCTACACTGGATGTCACTTCACCTACCATTTTTCACTGTCTGTTGTCACTCTCTTCCAATCTCGATATAGGATAAGACATTAGAATATGCATATAAAAATGAATCTATGGGATTAAGGCTGGAAGCAGCGTATTTCTTGTTCCGGGCCCGATACCGAGGATAAATACTAAAACCTTCAGCATCCTATACACTGTCTCGTCTTCCTCATCCAGGTTGTATTTCTCTAATGCATAGATTACCACCAGAACAATAGCCAGCTTTGCCGGTATCATCACGAAAGCACTTCCCCCAAGAAACCGTATAAGAAATCTGGGCAGCAGGTGCTCTTCCTGGAAGCCGTAGAAGTCGTAGGCTATGAAGGTCGATGATGCATCAAGCATGTGTGCGAAAATAAGCAGGAAGTTATCTGTTTTATTGAACGGCTTGAATCCTGCTATCTTGAAGAATAAGGCAACAGCTGCAGCCATCAAAGGCGGATAGATTATCCTATCAGGGGACGTTATATAAGCGAATAGGTGGAATCCTGTGTAGAACACACCAGCTAACCCCAGCAGGAAAGGTGGAACCCAGTACTCCAGCCCCGTGGTTTTTTCCAGCAGCAACCCGAGAAGTATCCCAGCTAAACCAACAGCAACGCATAGAATGTATACCCCAGGAGTTATATTCCACATCTGGCTTCTCTCAAAAAACCCCACATCAGCCAGAAGCCTTACGAAAACCCCCAGAAATATGTAGGGTGAGATGAGTATGATGAATTTCCTGTCTAATTCTATGTATGAGAAAAGAAATCTCCTTATCAGGTCCAAGACTACAACCAGAATCAGGAGATAGATTATGTAGTCGGTTACCGAGTAGACGCCCATTTCGGTTACACCACATCATCCACTATAAACTCCAGCTGGTCGGAGAAGTCACTGTATCTAACCCTTCCTATCAACGAGATTTCTTGGTTGAGTATTGTTTTCTCCATCTCTTTAATGGGAGCGAACTCGTCCTGGGTTTCCCCTATAAGGTTCATGGCCTCCTCCACGTCCATTCCAAGCACCCTCTCGGCGTTTTCTCTGAAGGATATAGCCCTGATGCTTCCTGTCCCATCCTCAACCGTGAAAGATAATACGAGATTGGGCACCGGATCCACATCATCATTACATGATTCACAGTACCACCCCAGGCCCGTGTTCTGCACACTCCTGCCGCAGCTCTGGCAGGTATAGTATATTATCCGCTTTTCGTCGTCTATGTGCACGATCCTGCCCTTAATCTGCACATAGCGGTCCCTGCCTTCCAAGTCGATTATGTCTTTTTTGTTCAGCAGAGATTTCTCTATCTCCTCCATGGAAGACAACTCCGTGTCCTGGTTTATGGTTAAATCACCATACCTGCCTACATGGATTTCCGGCTCGTCGTTGAGGTTTGCCTTAGAATAGGCGTTCCTGATTTTAACTGCATCACCCTTCTTCAGCTCCTTCACTATCTCAGATTTCTCACCCCACAGGACAACCCTTATAGTCTCTTCCCCGTCGCTTATAATCAATGAAGCCATGCTCCCACCGGAGAAACTCCGTGGCTGGAAGACCTGAAGTATTCTTCCCTCAGTACTGAACCCTGACATATCCGGTTTAATCTCCGGAATCCTTATCTCACCAACAGTTCCCTCCTCAAGGGGCGGTAAATCCAGCTCTTTTTCCGTTAAAATAACCCTGCTCCTGTTGCCCGCCTGCAGCTCTAGTTCATCATTTAAGCCCTTCCGGGTGTATGCGTTCTCCAATTTCACTGTATCTCCTGTTGAGAGGTCTGTTTCCGCTGAGCTATCCCATAAAACAACCCTTATTTTCCCTGTCGCATCTTCCCCTATGAAGGACGCTCTCCTGCCTATTGATCCGTCGGATCTCACGAACTCTGTTGGGGGGTAATAGCTGGACACCCGGCATACCAGGTTAACTGAACTCAACCCATCCCTGAGGTCTTTTATCTCTTGTTTTCTTTCCTTGACCTGAGGTAGTTTCACATCCAGGTTGGGGTTTATGGATATGGTCGTGAGGGATCCAGCGTGCACTTCCACACCCCCATCTAACCCCTCTTTCCCGTATCCGTTCCTTACCAGTACAGCGTCTCCTACCTGCACCTGCCCGGCTATCCGGGAGTTTTTATCCCATAACAGAAGTCTTATATCCCCGGTTTTATCTAACAGGATTATGCTCGCCATCTTTCCCTGGCTGCCGTCTTTTCTCTTGAACTCCTTCAGAGGGTAAATAACTTTCGCTCTCCCGTAGACGTTAACCGGCTTCTGTGGTTTGATGTCTTTTATTTCAGTTAGTATGATTTTCCCCTCCTTGAGGGGTATGTTAAGTTCCTTGGCTACGGCATAAACTGCGCCATAGTCTGAGAGGAGACCGTGTGTAGCATCCTTCCTTTTATCCATCATCTCCTTGATTTCTTTCTGTGTCTTCCCTGTCTCCTTGGATATTTTCTTAATTAAGTGGTTTACGTCAGTCATTTTTTCTTTAAGAAAATTAGAACAGGAAAATAAAAGCCACTACCATTTTTCGACATGTATATCCAGGTCTCTGTCAGGTACCTCGGGTATTATCTTAGGATAACCGATAGGTATTAATGCAACCGGCCTTACTCCTGGCGGTATCTTCAATATCCTTGCTACGTAGTCTTCGTTGAATGCACCAACCCAGCATGAGGCTATACCGAATGAATGTGCTGCAAGCATTATGTTCTGTATCATGGCTGCCGTGTCCTGTAGGACATATAGATAAGCTCCTCTTTTACCGTATTTCCTAGCCGCTAACCTCTGGTGGGCGCATACTACGAGAACAACAGGTGCCTCGGCTACAAATGACTGAGATGATGCTCTCGCCATCTGTTTCCTGGACAGGACGTCTCTGACTATGATAACGCTTCTTGTATTAAGATTTCCTGCAGTAGGTGCCCACTTACCAGCCTCCAGAATATCAGCCACTATATCTGGTTCTATGGGTTTGTTGATGAATTTCCTGACACTCCTCCTGTCCAGTATGGCTTCAAGCACATCCATCAGTTAAAAGATTGGAATAGAAATAGTTAAATAAATAATTAAAAAAAAAAAGAAGATTGGGTTGGTTTTTGGTTTATTCCCCAGCCCCTCCTTTTATAGCCACGAAATAGACGACCACTATTATAACTATCACACCAACTATTCCCAGGAGCAGCATTGTGTTGTCGCCTCCTCCAGTTGCCTCAGTGGTCGTTGGAGCCTCAGTGGTCGTTGGAGCCTCAGTGGTCGTTGGAGCCTCAGTGGTTATGGTTGTGGACGTGGTTGTTGTAGAAGTTGTTGTTTCTCCAGTGAAATCCACAGCTTCTTCTGTGCCCACATAGTCACTTTTCTCGAACGTTAGTATGTATCTCCCAGCTTCCTCCAAGGTGAAGGTTACTTGACCGTCTTCATCAGTCCAGAGTTTCTCAACCCGGTTCTTCCAGTATTCTGAACCGGCATATACCTGGACCATCACATTCTCTAACGGTTCCTCCCGATCCCTGTCCGTTACTGTTACCACCACCTCTTCCCCTACCAGGGTTGAACTTATGTCCACACTCATGTAATGGTTCCGGGTGCCTGACTTGGGCACATCAATGTATGCTACACCGGTAGTGTAACCGTTTTTTGTTGCCATTACCTTGACAGTACACCCCTTATCAGCGGTAACATCATGGAAGGTTACGCTTGTCCCTGCTCCTGTATCCAATGATGTTCCATTGTCTGAATCCACACTACATTTACTTAGGGTTACTAATACGTTATGTGCATCTCCTCCACTTGCTGTTATTTTAACTGTGACGTCTTCAGCTCTTAATCCATTTATTTCATCATCCTGTCCGACGCTTGAGTTAACGCTCACAGTTAGTGTCTGCGCGGAAACGCTTGTTAATCCTAGAGCAAATATACTCATCAATACCATCCCATAAACCAAAATGTTCTTATTCATTTTTTTGTTTTCCTCCTAGCTTTTTTAGGTACATCAGCTGAATTTTCGTTTAGCTCTTAATTTAATATGCTTTAATCCTTTAAAATAGAGCATATATATGTATATGAATTATTAATTCTACATATATAAATATGTTTCGATTTTGATAGGGTATGTTGCTACTTATTTAAGTGCTTTATTTTCCCTGAACCATTTGATGGTTTCCTCCAGTCCAGAGTCCAGGTTTGTTGTGGGACCCCATTTAAGTTTTTTTCCAGCTAATCCACAGTCCAGGCTTATGTTTCTGACCTCGCCTTTCACTGGTTTATCGTGGACTGCCGGGATATTTGATTCAGCGAGATTTCTTAGTTTCCCGTAGATTTCGTTGACGCTGGTTTCCTTCCCCGTGCCTATGTTGAATATTTTTTCCCTGGTTCTCTCCCTTAGACTCTGGAGGTTTGCTTTCGCCACATCTTTGACGTATACGAAGTCTCTTGTCTGCTCTCCGTCACCGTGGATGACTGGGGTTTCCTGGTCCAGTATTCTGTTGGTGAATATGGCTATCACTCCCGCCTCTCCGAGGGGATCCTGCCGTGGCCCGTAGA
>JAOZNG010000046.1 GCA_029933895.1 archaeon | reverse complement strand
TCATGAATCTCCTGCCAGCCGGCCCTATCCCAATAATCTTCTTCCTGGTGACATTAAGTATCTCCGTCGAGGACAGGAAAACACGGACTCCAGCAACCCTCAACTCACCCCCCTCCCTGCTATAACCTATCTCCCTAAGAAGCTTCAGTTCATCAAGCATAATATAAAATATTAAATAGAGATGATATAAAAATCATAGGATGTGCTATCCCATGAGACTACTTACACTCCGTTAAGATATACGTCTGCAGGCGTTAAATAGTTCAACGCCTGATGTGGATGCTCGTAGTTACAGTGATGTATATAGTCTTGACGGGTATCCTCGTTCACATATATAAGTGTGATATCTCCAGACAGGTGACACGTATCTAGGTGCTATCTACCAGAGGGGATAGAACACCATCAATCTATTACTTCCCCCGGTTTCCTGAATTCCAGCCTAGATGAATTTCACAAACTGGACTACATCCTCCCCCTTCAGGGTGTATCTTTTGAAAAAACCCTCCTGCTGGAAGCCGTTTCCTTCAAAGAATTTTAATCCACCGGTGTTCCCTTCTTTAACCCTGGCTATAACCCGGGACACGCCCTCCCCTCTAAGGAATGTAACGGCTTTCTCCAGTAATTGGGAGCCGAATCCCCTGCCTCTAAGGCTTTTGTCAACGCAGACAGGGCCAATCTCTCCCCTGCCCACGTTGCTGTAATACAGGACCCCTATAAAGCCGACCACTTCCCCATCCAGTTCAGCTACCAGAAACCTGAAATCCCCTCTCTGCGAGATATTCAGGATAAATTCTCTGTTAATGCCCAAGTCCTCGAAGTACCCAGCTGACTGCTCATGTATCCCAAGCAGTGAATCAACATCAGATGGAGTAAAGTCTCGAATCCTTATTTTTCCATCCATAATCTTAATATATACCTTAAAGGAAAAAATGAGGTATGTTGTTGTTTTAGGTGACGGTATGTCTGATCGCCCCTTAAGGGATTTAGGTAACAGGACTCCTCTGGAGGCTGCATCCACGGAATACATGGATTATATTGCAGAGAAGGGGAGGTGCGGTCTATTGAGGACTCTGAGGGAGGGATTACCTCTTGGAAGTGAGGTAGCCAACCTCATAGTCCTGGGATATGACCCGGTGAGGTATCACCTGGGGGGTAGGGCTCCTCTGGAGGCGGCGGGTATTGGAGTAAAATTATCGGGGGAGGAGACCGCATATAGATGCAATCTCATAACCGTCGGGGACGATAAAATAGTGGATCACAGTGGAGGTCACATAACCAGCCGGGAGGGGATGGAGCTGATTAAGGCAGCTGGGGAGCGATTCGGTGGAGAAGACGTTAAATTCTACCCAGGTGTGAGCTACAGAAACATCCTTGTTTTAGGCGGAAGATATAACGGAAATGTTAAGTGCATGCCCCCCCATGACATAATAGGCCAAAGGTGGGATGGAAACCTGGTGAAGCCCTTAAGTGAGGAGGCGAGGGAGACCGCTGAACTCTTGAATGATATGATAAAAGATTCCATTAGCCTGCTTGAAAAGCACCCCGTTAACCTGAAGAGGGAGAGAAGAGGGCAGTCCAAGGCCAATTGTCTGTGGTTCTGGGGCCAGGGAAAGCGTCTGGAGATGCCATCGTTCAGGGAGAGATATAACCTGGATGGGGCTTTGATTTCAGCAGTCGACCTCTTGAAGGGCATAGGGTTCTATATCGAAATGGAGGTGCTGGATGTTCCGGGAGCCACAGGGTATCTTGATACCAACTATAAAGGCAAGGCTGATTATGCACTGGATGCTTTACAGAGCAACGATTTCGTGTACGTTCATGTTGAATCAATAGATGAGGCATCACATGAGGGAAGTGTAGAGAAGAAAATAAAGGCCTTGGAGGATTTGGACAGGAGACTGGTTGGGCGGATAATAGAGGGCCTGGATGAAATAGATGATGATGTTTCTATCGCAGTACTACCGGATCACTCCACCCCGATAGAGGAGAGAACCCACGCCCTGGACCTGATACCTTTTGCCATATACAATCCTCTCGTTGGAGGGGATGATGTAAAGAAGTACAGTGAAAAGGAGGCAGTGAATGGGTATTATGGAGTGCGGGATGGTCTCGAGTTCATCAAGCTTTTATTATCTGACAACAATTAAATTACTGGATACTGATTACTGATGGATGAAAAAGAAAAACCGGTGCCGGTGAAGTTTTCTATAAGGGAGGGAGAGTATTCCCCCGTGGGTCGCTTCGAGTTCCCGCACCATGATTTCATCTATGCTATCCTGGAATCTACCTCGGTGGAGGAGCAGAAGAAACATAGCTTTTATTTCTTCAAAAACGTTTTGGTTTCCAGGAACTACTCAAATGACGCTAAGGTTTTCCTTGAGCGGGGCGCCAGAAAGGCGGGGTTCAGGATAGAATACATGGAGTAATGTATGTGAATGGCCTATGAGACTGAAGCCCATGTGTATGTATCGGGCAGGGTTCAGGGCGTCTTTTACAGGGCGAGCACGAGAGACAAGGCCAGGGAGCTTGGATTAAGGGGATGGGTCAGGAACCTGCCTGATGGGCGGGTTGAGGCCTTGTTCCAGGGTGATAAAGACAGTGTGGAGGAAATGATAGAGTGGTGCCGTAAGGATCCCGGCATGGCTAGGGTCTCGGATGTGGAGGTGGATTTAAGAGAGCTGGTTGAGGAACTGAATGGTTTCGAGATTAGATACTAGCCCTATAACACCGAAGGCTCTATATAAACCTCCCTGCCGGCTGAGGTAATCACATCATCCCCGTATAACAGAACCGCTTTCACATAATATGGACCTGGCTCTACACTGGTGCAGCTTTTTGTGCTGCAGTAGGGTATAAGATAGTTGAAGCTGAAGCTCTGGTTTCCTTTATCCAAGTCAAGATTTCTTTCAATATTCATCTTCTTGGATTTACCGGAAATCCCAGAGACATGGAGGCTTACATTTCCTAAAAAGCCGCCGCTTTTGATATTAACTGTTATCTCCATCAATTCCTGTGAAGTGTATGTTTTTTTGTCTGTTGTTATCTCTAGAGCTATATCAGGTTTTATCTCAAATTTCTTCGAATATATCACCTCATTGTCTTCCAAGTAAACCTTCACCCTGTACACTCCCGGAGGAGTGGATGCCGAAACCAGCGTGCTTTGGTTGCAGTATTCCACCCTATTATTCCATTTATATGCATGTCTCTTACCTGGCTCAAGGGTTAAGGGTGGTCTGCTGCATTCAGTTCCACAGGGACATGAAACCATCTCTACTTCCCTCCAGTTGCCCTCAACCAGCTCCTCTATTTTATAGAACGGAGGCTCTATGTCCCTGTCTTTCACGTCGACGTTTATGACGTCGAATTCAAACAGGTGGTCTTGTTTAATTTCATCATTATAGAATCTTATTATGACTCCCGGCTTCTCAAACCAGCGATAGCATATATACCTGTTTTCTGCGATATTTATCTCCTTGGCTGTATAAATGTAGCCGTTGTATGATTCCTCCCATATAGTGTAGTTCCCTGCCTTCGTCAGACTCCCGCTGCATTCCATCACCTCATCTGTTTTGACGTAGACTCTATCCCTGTAGGTGAACTCCTTTCCCTCAGGGCTTATCACAGGGGGGAGTTCATCACTGATGCAGGTGCATTTACATACCCCCCCTAGACATCCAGTCTCTATGTGGTAGTACCTGTATTGCTCGCAGCTGGTGCTGGACATGCAATAGCTTCCACAGTCTCCAGCATCCATGCAGGCTCCCGGCTCCAGGGTTGTTGTGGTAGTGGTAGATGTTGTGCTTGTTGTTGTGTTGTCTGTAGTGCATCCCGCCAGAAAAATAAATACTGCAACCGTAAACAAAAATATTTCTCTCATTTCACACCACACAAGATTTATTATTGGTTTAGGCTTTTAAATCTACTGCCTTAACTCGATTTTTGCTGTGCCATCACCTATGTCTTCTCCCCTGTATGTTACTTCGGCGGTTATGCTGTATGTTCCCGCTCTTAGACCGGAGCATGAGTTACATCGAGGGGTTTTTTCCTGGAACAGGAACTCATTTCCTCCAGCGTTTATGTTTATCGATTTTTTTGTGTTCAGGAAATAGAAGTTCCCCCTCTTTAGGCCGTATATCCTTAAGGCTGCGCCTTCGATACTATCGTTACATGTAATGTCCACGCTTATCCTGATAGGTTCATTGGAGTGGTATGTGTTTTTATCTGTTGAGACAGATACTTGAACGGTCTTGGGTTCCTCTATTGATGCAGTCGTGGATGACGTGGTTGTTGTCTTGGTTGTGGTGGATACTGTAGTGGGTGTGGTTTTTGTTGAGCTATCCTCCACATTACAGCCTGCCATGAACAAAACCGATACAATAGATGTGAACAAAAACAGTTTCCTCATCATTTTTTTTTAATTATGGGATTATGTTTTTAAATCCGTTATCCTATCTCCACGCTGGTATTATCCCATCCTATTATCCTCCTAACGTATTTGATTTCAGCGTTTATATCATATACCCCAGTATCCAATCCAGAGCATGCATTACGTGGGGGGATAATGTAATCGACCTTGAACCTGTTCACTCCAATGTTGATGTCAATAGATTCTTTTTGGTCGAGGGGATAGCAGCTTAG
Source organism: archaeon (assembly GCA_029933895.1). GTDB lineage: Archaea > Altiarchaeota > Altiarchaeia > IMC4 > QMZM01 > EX4484-2. The sequence goes on along the minus strand of JAOZNG010000046.1, from coordinate 3,649 downwards.
CTTCTTCAGGCCATAGACCCTCAACGCTGCTCCGCTAATATTCCTTTCACTTACAACATCCACCGTAATTTCCATAGTCTGCTTGGTGTGGTGGAGCTGGCCGTGTATAACTCAACCAAGCACGGGGTTGAATCGACAGATATTTCAGTGGGTGTTGCATATAATGTAATGAGTAGTAGTTGTGGGAGGGAACGGAATAGAAGTCATATAGCACCGGAGCCTCTCTATCAGGGGTCGCATTACTCTGGCAGATGAGATACGTCTCGGAGAGTTGAGATGAGTAGATTCATATTGTTGTTTTTGGTCTCCATTACATTAATGGCGGGTTGCCTGCAGCAGGGAATGGAAACATCCACAACCTCAAGCTCTACAACCGCTCCAACTGTTTTTTCAACCACAACCTCTACTACATCAACATCACCTGCTTCGGTCACGGAGGAGCCCTATTGGATGCGGTATATAAGAGAAGGGAACCTGTCCCATAACCTCTCAGGTAATTCTTCCTTTAACATCTCTCTCATAAACAACATCTCCAGCAACATCACAAGCAACCAGACCAATATTTCAGCTGCAGATGAGACAGATGTGGGAGATGTGGTCTGCTTTAACGCCTCCGTCTGCGGTGGAGTTAGGGTTGAATACGGTTGCGAGCGGGAGTTTGTGGAGATAGGGCAGAACATCTACGAGGGCGAGTTGATAAAGAAATACGTCTATTATCCAATCTGCAGGTATCCTGGAACAAACAGGTCATTCTGCGAACACTGGGGACCTGTTGTTTCCGTAGAAGAGAAGTGCTGGCAGCAGGGGAAGGTATGCGACAGAGACCATAATGAATGCACTGCTCCAGCAGACGGGAACTACCTCGACTTCGTCCAGGAGAGATATGAGCTGAAATGCGAGTGCGGAAACGGTAAAATGGAGGCAGGAAACCCTGGTTGCGAGGAGGAATGCGAGCCCCCTGGTGAAGAAAACAACAGATACTGTCCACAGGAGAAGGAGGGCTGTACAGGGCACAGATACTGGAAGAGGCCAGACGACAGAGGCAGATGCAGCCAGAGCTGTATCTGTGACCTGGACGACAAGACCTATAAATGCCTTAAGTACGAGTGCGGTGCAGAGTGCAGCAACAGCCGGGACTGCAACGACGGAAACCCTGAAACAGTTGATAAATGCTCCGAGGACTGCATGTGCGAGCACACCCCCATTGAGGGTTAAATATATTACCTCCCTCGCAGATATAATCAAGATCTAAAATGTTTCCAGGTAACATGAACCCAAGGCAGATGAAGCAGATGATGAAGCGGATGGGCATCAAGGTTGATGATGTTGAAGCAGAGCTGGTTATAATACACGGTCCCAGCGAGGAGATAATAATTGAGGAGCCTCAGGTGATGAAGACTGTTATGCAGGGTCAGGAGATATATCAGGTAATGGGCGGCAGGGTCAGGAGAGAGAAGATCGAAGCCAGGATAGACATAGACGAGGAAGATGTGGAGATGGTGGCCCAGCAGGCGAACGTAAGCAACGGGGAGGCCAGGAGGGCTCTTGAAGAAGCTGGGGGGGATATTGCTGCCGCCATCATGGAACTGAAATCCTAGAAACAGAATGTGCGGGATAGCGGGTTACATCGGTGAGAGAGAAAACACCTCCAAGATTCTCTTCAACATGCTGAAGCACCTGGAGTACAGGGGCTATGATTCAGCTGGCATAGCATGTATCTCAGATGACATAATATGTGTCTCCAAGGATAAGGGAAAGATATCAGAGCTTGAGGGTAAAATAAATTTGGGTGTTGTATCAGATGTAGGCATAGCCCATACCAGGTGGGCTACTCATGGGGAGCCATCCCACATAAACGCACACCCCCATACAGACTGTGAAGAGAGGTTCTGCGTAGTGCACAATGGCATAATAGAGAACCATGTGGAGCTAAGGGATGGACTGGAAAAGAAAGGTCATAGATTCACATCCAGCACCGATACAGAGGTAATACCTCATCTTATAGAGGAGCTTTACGATGGAGACTTTGAGCAGGCCTTTGTCTCGGCTGTGAAGAAGCTGAGCGGTAGTTTCGCATTAGCTGCTGTGTCGCTGAGGGACAGGGACAGGATTCTCGCAGCAAGAAAGGAGTCGCCTTTGATTATCGGCTTAGGTGATGGTGAAAACTTCATCGCCTCAGACACTCCAGCCGTTATCCACCACACCAGGGACATAATAATTCTGGATGACTTCAACTATGCTGTTGTTTACCGGGACTCGGTGGTGGTGAAGGATTTCCAGAGCGGAGAGTGCGTAAAGAAGAAAGTCCATAGCATAGATTGGGACGTGAAGCAGGCGGAGAAGGAAGGCTTTAAGCATTTCATGCTGAAGGAGATTTTCGAGGAGCCTCAGGCGGTAAGGAATGCGTTGAAGGCACAGAAGGACGTGGAGGGGATAGCATCCAAACTCGCGGGATATGGGAGGATATACTTTGTTGCCTGCGGGACAGCCTATTATGCTGCCCTGGCAGCGAAATACCTGCTGGAGAGGTTTGGCATATCATCTGAGGCTGTCCTGGGTTCAGAGTTCAGGTACTCTACCCTGAACTCCATAGATGAAGACTGTGCTGTTATAGCTGTATCGCAGTCAGGCGAGACCGCTGATACACTGGTTTCCGCGAAAGAGTGCAAAAAGAAGTGTGCTTATCTCGCGGGTATAGTCAACGTTGTCGGCTCCTCACTCACGCGGGTGGTGGACGACAACATCCACATCTATGCGGGGCCGGAGATTGCTGTAGCGTCCACCAAGGCCTACGTCGGCCAAGTAACCTCTCTGATTATGCTATCCCTCTTCCTTGCCAGGGAGAGGAACAAGATAGGCGAGGAGTACCTTCAGGAGATGCTCGACAATATGTATTCAGTTCCCGGGAAGATGGGTGAGGTCTTAGCTGGGGTAGATGAGATAGAGAAGCTGGCCGGAGAATACTCCAAAAAGGAGATATTCTTTTATATCGGAAGAAGGCAGAATTACCCAACAGCCCTTGAGGGGGCGTTGAAGATTAAGGAGATATCTTATGTTCACGCTGAGGCCTATCCTGCTGGTGAACTAAAGCACGGTCCTCTGGCTTTGTTGGAGGATGGCGTTCCTGTGATTGCGATAATGCCCAACGACGAGCTTCTGGAGAAGATGGAGAGTAATGTGGCTGAGGCTGAGGCCAGGAATGCCCTGGTTTTAAGGGTCTCGGAGGATGGTGATTTCCGGGTTCCTGTAGTAGACCCCTTACTGTCTCCTCTTCTTTACATAACGCCTCTGCACTTGTTCGCCTACTATATCTCCCTGCGAAGGGGATTGGACCCTGATAAACCAAGGAATCTGGCGAAGTCCGTTACAGTGGAGTAGTGTTTAATATTACATTAAAACAAAATCATTAACTGAAGATGGAGTACACTTCCCTGCAGTTCACTGTGAAAGATTTGGATAGGACCTATCAGTTCTACAGGAATGTTCTCGGGTTTTATATCGAGAAGGTGGCTGAGGAGGATGGATTTGATTTCCTGGTTCTGAAGGGTGATGGTTATGAGATAATGTTCGAGGAGTCGGCTGTGGTTTCAAGGCTACACCCAAAGCTTTCAGATAAATGGGATGTGGGTGTGAGGGGCTCTGGTGTGGC
>JAOZNG010000045.1 GCA_029933895.1 archaeon | reverse complement strand
CTGCTGGTGATTTGCTTATACAATGAATGGGTGCTAATAAACCTGCTGCTTGACTTCAACCTGATCCAGAGACTTGCTGCCAGATGCAAAAAATACAAGCCCTCCATCACAGCCCGGATGGTGAGGAAGAGCTACGAGAGATGGCTGCTGAACCTGTGTGAGAGCGCTGATACATGATCAGCGACATAGAAGCAGCTGTTATCCCACAGAGAAAGAGATTATTATTTCTCCGTGTATAATGACTTGAGGAGATGCTAATATTGCTCGAATCCATACATGACATCCAGCACCTTCTGGTCTCCCAGGGGCTTACCCATCACATGCAATCCCGTAGGTATGGAATCTGTTTCTCCTGCTGGAACAACACCTGCGGGAATCCCTGCAAGGTTCGCTAAGACAGTGAATATGTCGTAGGCGTACATCACCATGGGGTCATCTATTCTGGTGCCAAGTTTGTGAGGTAATTTCGGTACAGCCGGGCCTACAAGGACATCCACATCCCTCAGGGCATCCATCAGCTCCCTCCTTAAAACGGAGCGAGCCTGCAAGGCCCTCCGATAGTACCTGCCAGAGTATTCCCTCTGGGTGATATACTTCCCCAACAGGATTCGCCTCAACACCTCCTCCCCACAGACCGTCTCAATCCTGTGCCCGTATCTTCTCCCATCATATTTCCTGGTTGCAGAATAAAACTCCACATACACGTTCAAGTAGTAGGTGGGTAGTGCAATTTTAAGGTTTGGTAATGAGAGATCAATTATCTCAGCTCCAGAGGATGAAAACTTATCTATTGCTTTGTGTATCACCCTCCCGATGCCCTTGTCCTGAATGAGGGAATCAAACTCCCTGGCGTAGCCCAGTCTCTTATCTTCAAGCCGGGGATCCAGGTTTCCGGTGAAGTTATAGAATCCTTTTTCCAAGTCAAGGGAGGTCTCATCCCTAGGGTCGTGGCCTGCTATAGCCTCCAACAACAGGGCTGATGATTCCACGTTCCTTGCTAGGGGACCAATCTGGTCCAGAGACATCGCCAGATCCAGCAACCCATAGCGTGAGATTACTCCATAGGTGGGCTTGAAGCCTACCACGCCACAGTGGGATGCCGGGTTTCTTATGGATCCTCCGGTATCGGAGCCTATGCTTACGTCCACCAGTCCTGCGGCAACCGACGCAGCTGAGCCAGAGGAAGAGCCTCCTGGAATCCTGCCGGGAGCTGAGGGATTATCTGTCTCGTTATAGAATGAGGTTTCCCCGGAGGAGCCGCATGCGAACTCATCCATGTTTGTCATGCCCACAATGGAACCGCCTTCCTCCCTGATTCTTTCCACCACGAAAGCATCATATGAACCTATATAGTTTTCAAGCGTCTTGGATGCTGCTGTCACCGGCAAACCATCCACCGAGATGTTGGATTTAACTCCCACCTTGAGACCAGCTAGCTTGCCCTTTTTCGCCCTCTTTTTTAATACAACACCCTCCCTGTCGAGGACAATAAAGGAGTTAAGTCCCCGGTCACCTTCCTCTAACTCAGCGATGAGATCCATGTCGCCAGCCATATATTCTTATCAACTTGATTCTAAATAAATATCTGATGAACAAAAAAATCCTTTACCTCATTATCTGCTTCATCCCTCTCTGTGGCGCAGGTGATTTAAGAACGCCAGAGAATATACTCTCCGCGGAGGGGGGTATAGTTGCCATGTCCTGCACAGATGATTACATGGTGGCTGGCTCCGACGCCGGCTTCATCTACCTCCTCGATAAGGAAGGTGATCTCCTATGGCAGCGCAAACTATCGGATAGGGTTGCATCGGTGAGGATAAACACCAACTCTATAGCTGTTAACACCATGGATGAAAAACTCTATCTCTTCAACATAAGCGGGCAGATGAAGAGATACATGGATGTCGCGGGATACACTGAATACAGCGAGGCACTTTATGTCAGAGACGAGGATGTTGTTCTGGGAACAAGGTCTGGTCGTGTTTATTTCCTCCAGGAGGGGATTGAGAAATGGAGTTATGAGACAGACGCTTACGTTGTTGAGACAGGTATAGTTAACAAACTGGTTAAGGTAGTGTCAGATAAAAGGATCTATGTATTTGATTTCAACGGGAGAGTGTTGTTAAACAAGAGCTTTCCCAGCTATATAAGGTCCACGTCAATTTCCAGAGAATATTTTGCTGTTGGGTTAGGCAACAACGAACTTGTTTTGGTGGACAGCAACGGAGGATTGGTCTGGAGCAATGAGCTTGGGGACCAGATAGGGGTTATCGAGATATCAGGGTACGTGGTTTGTGGCTTAAGGAACGGGGAAGTGCATGTATTCGACTTAGAGGGCAGGGAGATTCATAAATTCATGATGGATGCTCCAGTGGTTAGCATCTCAACTCTCGCCAACAAGGCGGTTGCAGGCACTTTGGGAAATAAGCTCTATCTGATGAACGTGTACGGGGGAGTTGACTGGAGCTATGATACGGAAGGCTATGTGACATCATCCCACCTGTCCAGGAACTACTTGTTAGCTGGATCCTCTCTTGGAGAGCTGTATTACTTGAAGATGTTCAGGGACCCTGAGAAGCTGAAAATAGTTACGGGTTTGGTGATACTAAGCTTGTTGATTGCTACAGTAGTATTAGTTATATCGCTTCGTTATTGAAAATGGAGGTCGGGATTGTAGGTAAACCAAACGTTGGGAAGTCGACTTTTTTCAGAGCCATGAGCTTGAAGGATGCGGAGATAGCTGACTTCCCCTTCACAACCATTAAACCAAACATAGGGGTGGGTTATGCTAGAACAGAATGCAGCGACATTAGCTTTGGATTGGAGTGCATGCCAAGGAATTCATTCTGTATCAGGGGAAACAGGTTTGTTCCGGTTAAACTGATTGATGTCGCTGGACTGGTTCCAGGAGCGCATGAAGGGAGGGGATTAGGTAACCAGTTCCTCGACGACCTCAGAAGGGCTGATGTCCTGATTCACGTGGTCGACATCTCCGGGAGGACGAACGAGAAAGGTGAGAACACCAGGGGATATGACCCAGCAAACGATATAAGGTTTCTGGAGGGGGAGATAGATTACTGGTTTCATGGCATACTGGAGAGGAACTGGTCCAGGATTACCTCAAGGGTTAAGCACAGCGGCAGGGATTTAATTGATGAATTAACATTGCAGCTGGCTGGTCTGGGAATAACAGAATCCCATGTGACCGAGGCATTGAAGAAGGCAGACCTTGATTCCAGCAAGAGGTGGGGAAACAATGATTTAATGGATTTTGCTGTGGAGTTAAGGAAGACATCGAAGCCTTTACTGGTTGCAGGAAACAAGATAGACCTTGATAAGGGAAACTATGAGAGACTGAGGAATGAATACGATATTATTCCAGTCTGCTCGGAGGCGGAGCTGGCTTTAAGACAGGCTCAGGCATCTGACGCGATATCCTATATCCCAGGTGATTCCAGGTTCAGGTTACGTAAGGATATTTCTGATAAACAGGGGAAGGCCTTAGAGTACATAAGAGAGAACATTCTGGGAGTTTATGGCTCCACAGGGGTACAACAGTGCCTGAACAAGGCCGTCTTTGATTTGTTGGGGATGATTGTGGTCTATCCAGTAGAGAACGAGAACAAGCTCACGGACAAGGAGGGGAACATCCTACCTGATGCCCTCCTCCTGCCTGGAGAAAGCAGCGCTATTGATTTAGCATACAGGATACACTCAGAGATAGGGGACGGATTTATTGGAGCAATAGACTGTAAAACAAAAATGAAGGTCGGCAGAGACCATAAACTGAAAAACGGGGATGTTATCAAGATTATAACCAGCAGATGAAGCAACAGAGAGAACCTGGAGAACATCATCGATACTCATACGTGATGCAGTTGCTGTTTGTTATCGTCTTTTTTGTTGCCCTATCGGTTAGGATTCTGTTTTCTATACTCGATGGAATGGATTTTTCGTTCAGGTATTGCACTCCATGATATTTTTTTTTAATCGCCGTTACTGTTTACATGCCTTCCTTGTTGTTTACCTGTTGGTTGAAGCTTTCTTGTTTCCAGCTCCACCGGGATGTCATTGGGTATTCTGGGAAAGAGGGAAACGAGTGTATCCTGGATGCTGGTACAGGGGGGAGATACTTCAGAATCCGCTTCCCAGCTAACATCCTTGTCTTATTGATTCTGTTTTTTGTCATCTACCTGATACTGGATTAGTTTTAGAACCTATATCAACCCTCTGGTATAATAGCTGCCTGTATGTGGACAGGAAAGCAGGGTTTAATCCAGAAGCCCTAGGAAAAGCTCCTGAATCCTTGTATCAGGAACAAGCTCGGGATGGAAGGATAAAACAATAAGGTTTCCCTGCTTTGCCATAACCCCCCTGCCGTCTACCTCAGCCATTGGCTCACACACACCCCATGTTCTCCTGATTGCCGGAGCCCTGATAAAAACAGCAGGGTATTTCCCTCTGAAGCCTTTAATGTTTATGTCTTTCTCGAAGCTCTCCCGTTGCCTGCCGAAGGCGTTCCTCTCCACATCCAGATTCATTAAATCCAGAGCGTACCTGTTGTCTTCCATCCTGCTGGCCAGTAGAATCATCCCAGCGCAGGTTCCCATTACAGGCTTATCCTCATCCACCAGCCCCCTTATTACCTCAGCGAGTCCATAGATGTGGATTAATTTACCTATGGTTGTGCTCTCACCTCCAGGAATAACCAATGCATCCACATCTTTTAGCTTTTCCTTTGAAGAAACCGCTTCTACAGAGGCATCCAGTTCCCTTCTCTTGACAGCTTTTTCCATGGAAGAAACATGCTCTGAGACATCACCCTGAAGTGAGAGAACCCCTATCTTTTTCATTTAAACCTGTTCCTCACAAAGCTTGTGTCCAGTGATAGAATAAAGAGGGCTGCCTTAGGCCCTCTGTTTTTACCAATCAGTACATTGTATAGTGCCCTGAAAACCATGGAGGGTTTGACTCCATTCTCTCTGGATATCTCATATATCCTCTTATGCAGTTCCTCAGCATTCAGGTCTTTATCCAGTTCGTCTGCAATTCCTCTCAAAACCATTCTCTCATCTGCAGTTAATTGTTTCTTTACTTCCTCAGCCTTTTCTTCATCAATAAGCCTGAATTTAAGGCAGCCTGGCCCATATCGCCTGCTCCACTCCCCAGCCAGTTTTATCCTCTTCATCAGGCGTTCTCTGCTGTAATCCACATAGCCCTGACGCTCAAGCCTCTTTGTTATCTCGTCGGGATTCAGATCAGAAACAACCTGGGATAATACAGCGCAGAGTGTGTAAGGAACCTGCAGCTTCTCCGGCTTTTTTATCTGTGAGAACTCATACATTCTCCCCTCTTTAGTATCCCCGTCCTCCATCCCAAAAAATATCCTCTCCGCCCTGTCGTATTCATCCACCAGGCTGGGTATGGAGGAGAGCTTTATATCCCTCTGTTTATTCAGCCGCTTGTACATGAAATACTTGAGGACTTCAGGTTCACATATTCTAAGCCAGTCCCCTAGGGTTATGACGTTACCTTTGGAGGATGATATTTTCTCTCCGTTAAGGGTGAAGAATTCATAGATTACTGGGAGGGGAGGCTCCCATCCCAGGATTTCCTTGGATATAATCCTTGATGTCCAGAAGGATCCGCCTGCACTCGCGTGTTCTTTACCTAAGGGCTCGCATGTCACCCGAAAATGCTTCCAGCGGACAGCCCACTCAATCCTCCAGGGAAGCTTTCCCTTACCTTCCCTGATGTCAGACTCTCCCTGGAAGCCACATCCCTTCACCCTGCCCCCGGAAATTTCAGTATCCTGGCACACGTAGGAAACCCGGAGCCCGTCAATATCAGTGGGCTTGGTTGATGCTATTCTACCGCAGTTCTCGCATACCGGGCTCCAGAATATGGTGTCTTCCGGCAGAGGGTCTTCCCTGAATCTGTTCAGTATCTCTATTATCTCCCCGGACCTATCCAGCACGGTCTCTATCTCCTCATGGAATGCATTACACATATATAGCTCTGTTGCAGAATAGGGTCTGGGCTCCACGCCAAATTCCTCCAGATCCGAGAGAAACTCCTCAACGTAGTGGTCCACAAAACCTCCATGACATCCCTCAGGGTCAGGTATATCTTTCACAGGGAAACCAAGGTATTCCCTCAGACCAGCCATCCCTTTAGGTATCTTGCGGAAGGGGTCTGAGTCATCCGCCACCCATATGAAGTCAACATCTGCCTCCCTTTCAAGCAACGCCTTCCTTATTGCATCTCCCCTTATAACATCCGATGCATTGCCTATGTGAGGTATTCCCGAGATTGAAGTCCCTGTCTCTATGACCTGCAGGCCTTTTCGTTCAAGTAGTTTCCTGGCTACGGATTCAAACCACTTCATTTTGAAGGTATGTATAGAAAGAGGCTTATAGTACTGTGCTCACGTCCCTTTTCAGGAGGGCCATCTCCTTCGGAGACAAGGCATCAGGATTTAAGGGGATGATAAGCTTGGACGACCTCACTCCGATCTTATCCACGAGACTCTGTATGAGATGCAACGCCTGATCAAAGTTGGAGTGGGTTATAAGGTACTCTATTCCGTCAAGAAGGATTATTGTCCTCCCCTTCGGGTTTTGTTCCAGAAAACCTGTGATTAAGGCGAAAATCCTCTCCGGTTCAGGGGAGACTGAATTCGATTCCGTGATGGAATCAGTCAGCCAGTAGTAGGATATGTTGATTAAATCCTCTTGCTTTATCAACTCCTTCGGGTTCTGGCGGGATATGTACAGACCCTGTATGTCTGCAGAGGATACCTCCTTAAAAAACAATTTCATGCTCTTATCAGGCCTGTATTCTCTGACGATGTATGTCCTACCGGACTTTAGGTCTATAGCAGCAGGGTCAACAGCATTCTCCTCAAGAGCCTCCTTAATGTCACCTTTCCTTAGCCCCTCAATCGTCTTTATCAGCTCCCCCACATCCGGGCTGAATCTGGTCCGGATCCTTATGGAAGGCGCGCCTTTGACCGAGATACGCAGTTTTCCTGTTAAAGAGAAGACAAACTCTGTGAGCTGGTATAGTCCAAGAACCACTAGAATCATGGCTAATGAAAGCAGGGTCTGCTGGGGAGTTGATATAGACAGGAGGGGAGTTAATTCTGGAACGTTTTTGTTGAGGAAAGCAAATGCTGAATTCATGAGATGGGGATTTTGGAATGCATACACTGCAGCAGCCAGTAGAGCAACCCCCCTGATTATTTTATTCCATGCAATGTAGGTGTGGTGCTCGATGTTACGTATATCATCATAGAAAACTGGTATGAAGGACTTGGGGAACTTCTTTAAACAGAGCAGTCTCTCGTTTGTGAGGACAATCTTGGTGTTGCCGACATTAAAGGATTTCAAAGGCTCCTCCTCACCCATAAGATAGCTTCCGAACTCCTCTCTCAGATCCTGGCTTTTGTTGTTTTCCATTTAAACCTGTAGGATCAATTATTCGATGTCATAGGTTAAATATTTATATACTATGGATAAATAATTATAAGTGTTTCTGAGATAATTTGAATGGAATCCATACAGCTTGAAAAAGAGGAGATACTGGAAATCAAGAAACTTATTAACTCAATACTCGGTAAATCTGCGAGGGGGTTGTTTTACTCCATCGGGCAGGTTATCGGTAGAAACATAGCAAGAGAATCAATGGACAGGGACAGGAATAGATACTTTAAAAAAGCAGGCGACATAATCCTGAAAAGAAACATGGCTAAATTCGTATCATTTGATGAGGATACGATAATAATCAAAAACTGCGTTGAGGTGCTGGATGGGAAAAAAGCCGCTTCCGACACAAACAAATGCCATATAATGAGGGGATTGATAGTTGCCCTCTATGAAGTTTACCAAAACAAGAAAAGATACTGTGAAGAGCTAGAGTGCCAATCCCTGGGGGCTGAGAGGTGTGTTTTTAAAATAGAGAAAGAGATATTGTAGATGGAAAGAATCAAGTCAGGTATCCCTGGCCTGGATAAGATGATTGGGGGAGGATTCCCTTTTCCCTCAGTAGTACTCATAGGCGGGGAGCCTGGAACAGGTAAAAGTACCTTTGGGATGGAGAGCCTCTTCTATGGAGCAGAAAAAGGCGAGACAGGTCTTTATTTTTCCGCTATCTCGGAGCCTCCATGGGTTATGCAATCCTTCCTCTCTGAATTCGGGTTCTATGACCAGAGACTGGTTGACACAAAAAAGCTTGTCTTCGTGGACTTAGGCGAGAAACTTAACGGCGGGGGAGGGATTGTCCTGAAGGAGATACAAAAA
>JAOZNG010000044.1:8010-8318 GCA_029933895.1 archaeon | reverse complement strand
TAAACAACGCTAGCGAACAAGATTTCTATGGACTGGACGGGGGAGCCAATCGGTAAGGTATCTGAAATCCCCCACGAAACCCGGGAGGTGCAGAAGAAAGAGAGGGTTGTAGTCAGGACAGGAGATAAAAGCATCACCATGAACATCCTGGACATGCCCGGCATTGCCACAAAAATAGACTACACGGACTTCGTGAAGCTGGGCATGGATAAAAAAGAAGCCCAGAGAAGAGCTAAGGAAGCCACCAGGGGAGTTATTGAAGCCATCAAGTGGCTGGAGCACGTAGACACCGCCCTCGTTGTTATGGA
>JAOZNG010000044.1:0-8000 GCA_029933895.1 archaeon | reverse complement strand
CACCATAATAGGGAACCTGGAGGCCAGGGGCATTCCCATAATAATAGTAGCCAACAAGCTGGATTTACCTGAATCCAAGCCGGAATGGATTGAGGAGGCATTCCCACAGCACCCTGTGGTGGAGTTATCTGCCTTAACAGGAAACCACGTCGAGGAACTATACGAGGCCATAGCCAAACACTCAAGGTAAAATGGAGATAGAAATAGAGTTCATATCATCCAATGTATTGGAGTCAAAAACAAACAGTCAGAGAATGCGTTACATCCTGAACAGGATAAAAAAGGATAAGATACTCGTCCTCGAGAGAGGGTTTAGCTCCTTCGACGAATCCCGGCTGATAGAGGAAACCATGAAACAGATAGACGAGAAATTCAGCGGCATAGAGATCTCAACTCTGAAAGAAAGCAACGTGAAGGGGGTGAGGGAGAAGCTTATACGGATTCTGGGAGGTAAACCAGGCGGGTTGACGGTAATCGGACCATCGAAATTAATCAAAAAAATAAAGAAGGAGCCTGAGAGAATATCTCTCTTCGCCGGGCTTAAGGACTCAGGGAAAAAATGAAGGACATCCTAAAAAAAAGCATCCAAGAAACCTGCCAGCTTGGTTTAAAGAAGCCGGGTGTTTACTTTCTGGGTCTCGTGTTTTTTTTCGCCCTATCCCTCTATCTCTTCACGGCTACGGCGATAATGCAGTATTTCTTTGGTTTCCCCTTCAACTGGGACAGCTACTCGATAATTTATATTGCAGGTAAAGGCGGACTACATATTTTTCTGCTGTTTCTCATGGTTTTCTTCAACACGATTATATTCTGTCTTATGGGTGCTTTTTTCACCCCCCTGTTCCTCTATTCCATAGAGGAAGGTGGCTTAGCTGAGGACATAAGCAGCTATCCTGCATGGGAGAAAATCGTGGAGTTCATATATGAGGGCTACATCAAAATGCTGCTCTTGTTTATTCCATTCACCACGGTTTTCTTGATAGCTGCCGTAATATTAATCCCGCCCTCACTCATACTCTACGGGGTACTGGCTTCACTCACTCAAGGAAACCACTCAGTGGCTTTGTTTATTGTAGGCTTATTTGACTCAGCCATCCTCTCAGGGATTTTCCTGAAGATAGGGTTTTCCTTCCCCATCCTGGTTTATGAGGGAAGGGAGGTGATTGAATCGCTCAAGAGAAGCGAGCGCCTTACTAAAGGATTTTTTATGGAGATCTGGGCTGCATTATTCTCTTTCATGTTCATCGTTTTCTTGGCTAATTTTCTGGTCAGCTATATAGGTACATTTCTGGGATATATGGCCCTCTCCCATCTCCTGTTTAATTCCGTTTTGGTTGTGCCCCTCGGTTCCATACTCATAACAAGAATCTATATAAACCTGAAAGGGAGCGCATACAATAAAAATGCCCCACAAGTGCGCTAGATGCAGCCGGATATATGAGGATAACGCAGAAGAGTTATTGAATGGATGCAGCTGCGGATCCCGGGTTTTCCTGTACATCAGGGCGAGAAAAGATGAAGGACCCCATCAGGAGGCGATAGACAAACTGGAGGGAAAAAACCTTACAGAGGATGACCTGGTGTGGATAGAGGATAGATTCAGGAAAGAGCTGGAGGGAGACAAGAAAACAATCAGTTTAGACGTGGAAAATCTAGCTCAACTCGATAAGGGAAGATACAGGTTTGACCTCCCCTCCCTTATGAAAGGCGATCCCCTTATAATAAAATCCAGGAAAGGTGTCTACTACATAGACTTAGCCTATGCCATGAGGAAAGTAGATAAAAAAATCTAGTTGAAGCCGTTTGTTGTTGGGTATTCACCAAACCAGGAATATAATATCTGCCTTCGATAGATAATCAAGATGGTAATACATCCCATAGAGTCCAGGTATGGTAGAGATGATGTCAGGAAGATCTTTGACGAGGAAAGCAAGCTCCAGAGGATGCTGGAGGTGGAGGCAGCCCTGGTGAAGGCTCACTCAAGGGCAGGTAACATACCCGGAAAGGACTCTGATGAGGTATCCAGGAAGGCGAACACAGAATATGTTAAGCTGTCTCGGGTTAAGGAGATAGAGAAGGAGATAAACCACGACGTGATGGCTATAGCAGAGGCCTTAGCCGAACAGTGCGGCTCCTCGGGCAGGTACATACACATGGGGGCAACAAGCAACGACATACAGGACACAGCCCTTGCCCTGCAGTTACGGGACTACATATCCTACCTTAAGAAGGGCCTGCTGGATTTCAGGGATGTGTTGCTTGAACAGGCCCGGAGACATAAAAAGACGATAGCCATCGGAAGGACGCATGGACAGCACGCTATACCGACGACATACGGTTTAAAGTTCGCCGTATATGCCACGGAAATACAGAGACATTTAGACAGACTGGGTGAATGCAAGAAAAGGATTATTGTCGGGCAACTGAGCGGGGCTGTTGGAACCCAAGCTGCCCTGGGAGACAAGGGCATAGAGATACAGGAGTACATGATGGAGGAACTGGGTTTGAATGCTGTTATGGTCTCTAACCAGATTATACAGAGAGACAGGCACGCGGAATTCCTTCTCCTGCTGGCCCTGATAGCTGAAACACTCAACAAGATATCCACGGAGGTGAGGAACCTGCAGAGAACGGAGATAGGGGAGGTCAGGGAGGGCTTCGGTAAGAAACAGGTTGGCTCCTCAACCATGCCCCACAAGATGAACCCCATAAAAGCAGAGAGAATATGCGGGTTAAGCAGGGTAATCAAGGGAGACTCCATGGCTGCTCTCGAGAACATGCCTCTATGGCATGAGCGGGACCTGACTAACTCCAGCTGCGAGAGAATTATCATACCAGAGTCCTGCATATTGACGGATTATATCCTGAATCTCTCAATTGATTTAATCCAGAACCTGGTGTTCGACAAGAAAGCAATAGAGAGAAACCTTAACCTCACCCAGGGAAGGGTTATGGCTGAATCCGTTATGGTTGCCTTGGTATCCAGGGGATTGAGCAGGCAGGAAGCACATAAAATAACAAGGAAATGCGCCCTCGAAAGCCATCACAGAAAGGTAGGGTTCAGGGAAACATTGCTGGAGAGCAGGGAAGTCAGGAAACTACTGGATGAGAGAGAAATAGACCACGCCCTTGACCCTGGGGGATATATCGGAACAGCGATTGAACAAGTCGAGAGGGTGTTGAAGGAATTGAAATGAAGATTAAGGCATGCAGTAGATGCGGCTCAAGGAAACTCACCCTTATGGAAATGGAGAGGGAATCATACCCCCACTCCGAATTAATGAACAACATTGTAGCAGTGAAATACCTCTGCGGGGACTGTGCATTAGTAGATGAAGCTGTTGTCTTCAACTCAGAGGAGGAATGGAGGAGGTTTCTGGAAACAAGAAATCAATCCAGGATATAAATCCTGTTGTCTATCTTTATCACTGACACCTCATCACCCTGCTTCAACATTCCACGGGTATTGCTCAACTCCAGTATCTTGTTATCCCCCAGGCTAAGCAACTGCAGACCATGTGGGCTTACGGAGGTAACTATGCATTTCACCACATCTCTTTTGTTTGCAGCAGGTTTAGTATCTGATAACTCATTCAGAGGCAACGAAATCTTTTTCCCGGAATCAAGGCTTCTGAGCTTTACGGTACTACCTCTCTCCAGGACCTGCAGGAGTCTGTTATTGCGTCTGATTAAGTCCCCTTCCCTGAAGGATGGCTCCTTCACCGAGATAGAGGACCTGTGGATGTCTTTCCCCTCTTTTTTACCCATCAGGGTATATGAGTCCCTAACCAGGAAACCCTTATCCCTCAAATCCCTCATCAGCTGGCTCCCATAGCCGGAGGATGTCAGGTAGATGTCCGCTCCACCCCTCACATTCTCCATTCTGGAAACCATGGAGGGATTGATGCCCTCAAGCAATTCCCCGGGATTTTTAACCCTAAGCTGCAGTATGCACTCATAGTATCCTGCAGAGATTCTGCCGCAGAAGGGGCAGTTACCTCTCTCCAGGATTATCTCTCCCGTCACTTCCTTCCTGAATTTCTCGTCCATGTATTCCCCGGAAAACAATACCTCAAGCTTTATTTTGCTCCTGGCTGAGGAGAAGCTCTTCAACTCCACATCAATCATCTTGATTTCCCCTGGAACAACAAGTTTATCATCCACCACCATAGGCAGGATATTCTCTAAACTGCTGTCCCATCTGTTCCTGTATCTGGTTCGGCCACAGTTGCATAGCAACAACGCTGTATGCTCCAGGTACAGGGGATTATCCTCCAGATAGCAGTCAAGGCATAAGCCTTTACCTTCCTTGCCGCACTTGGGACAAAACATTTTTTCCTGTAAACCTTATATATTACAGATTAGGTATTGAAATGAAGATAAGATGGTTTGGGCATGCCAGCTTCTGCATAGAAACCGGAGGGAAAACAATCTACATAGATCCCTACCTCATACCCAGAAACCCCGTTAAGGGGGATATAATTCTGGTAACACATGAGCACTATGATCACTGCAGGGTGGAGAACATCAGGCGGCTGAGGAAACCCCATACGGCAGTGATAGCCAGCAGCGAAGCGGCGAAGAAAATAGAGGACTCCGCTATTGCCAGGGCAGGTGATTCAGTAAATCTCCATGGAATCCATATAACCGCAGTGAATGCCTACAACATAGATAAATACTTCCACAGGAGGGGTGATGGGATTGGTTTTGTGATAGAATCATGTGGTAAGAGAATCTATCACTCAGGGGACACCGACCTTATACCAGAGATGAAGGAGCTTGGGGATGTCGATGTGGCCTTGATACCTGTTGGCGGGAGATACACCATGGACTGCCTTGAGGCGGCTGATGCGGTTAAGACCATAAAGCCCAGGATAGCAATACCAATGCACTGGGGAAGTATTGTTGGAGAAAAACGAGACGCTGAAGAATTCAAGGAAAAAGTCAAGGAAGAAACAGAAACAATGGTTTTTATCCTGGAAAACAGGGGATTATCTCTTTAATACCCTGTATTTCAGCAGCAGCTCATCACCATCCCTGTTCATGGACAAAAGCTTTAGTTTCAGCGCCTCATCCTCCATGAAGCCTGCTCCATCCACCAGAGTGGGCGCGTTTCTACCCCCGAATATCATGGGTGCCACTGTGACATATATCTCATCAACCAAGCCCGCCTTAAGGAAGCGGTAGTTTGTCTCCGCTCCGCCTTCAACCATCAATTTCTTGACTCCTAAACCATGCAGTGTTTCTGCAATAAAGCAGGGGTCTATCTCATCATGTATGCTCACGTAAACATCCGCCATATTCCTGAGTTCATCAATCTTCCAGGTATCAGAGTCTCTGGTAGCAAAAAAAATTTTCTCAGCATTCCCGTAGTTAAGGAACTCGGAGTCCAGGTTTACGGAATCTATTCTTCCAACCGCCACCTTCATGGGATTCTCTGGCAGACTATTTCTCAACCGCTCCTCCCTCAGCCTCCCTGATTTAACAGTCAGCTTGGGGTCATCTGTCAAGAGCGTGTTCATTCCCACCAGCACGGCATCGGATTCAGCCCTCAATTTGTCAACCACCTCCATGTCCTCCTGGCTGGAAATCCTTACCTGTCTCCTCTCAAGGGTTGAGGTCTTCCCGTCAACCGTCATAGCCGAGTTGATGAAGATGAAAGGCTTATTCATTTAACTACCCCTTAACCACTCCAACAGGCTTCATTTTCGCGACAGCCCGGGATATCCCACTCAACTCCACGCTCTCTATAATATCATCCACGTCCTTATAGGCCTCAGGCGCTTCCTCAGCCAGCATCTTGGGATGGGTGGCTTTCACAAGAATACCCCTGGACTCCAGCATCCTCTGGAGCTTGGATCCCTGAAAGGATTTTATTGCTTTATGTCTCGACATAACCCTGCCAGCGCCGTGGCATGTGCTCCCAAAGGTTTCCTCCAGACCCTTCTCTGTCCCGACAAGCAGATAGGAGGAAGTGCCCATATCCCCTGGTATAAGCACAGGCTGCCCTACAGTCCTGTACACCTCAGGAATCTCCACCCTGCCCGCAGGGAAAGCTCTGGTAGCACCTTTCCTGTGGACGCAGAGGTTTCTCTTCTCTCCATTCAGTAGATGCTCCTCAAATTTCGCGATGTTGTGGCAGACGTCGTAGATTAATGGCATATCTATCTCTCGCCTGAAGACCCTACGGAACGTCTCTCTGACCCAGTGCGCTATAACTTGCCTGTTGCAGAAGGCGAAATTGACGGCTGAATACATTGCACCAAGGTAATCCCTGGCCTCTCTTGAGTCCAGTGGAGAGCATGCCAGTTCCTTGTCAGGTAACCTTATACCGTATTTCCCCGCAGCCGGCAGCATTATTTTTATGTAGTCTCCTGCTATCTGATGCCCGAAGCCGCGAGAGCCACAGTGTATCATAACAGTCACCTGCCCCTCCTCCCTGACACCGAATTTTCTGGCTGCTTCTGGATCAAATATTCTATCAACTGCCTGCACCTCAAGGAAATGGTTTCCTGCACCAAGAGTTCCCAGCTGATTTCTTCCCCGGGACTTAGCCCTGTCGCCTACCTTCGCTGGATTGGCACCATCTATTGCACCGTTTTCCTCCATATGCCTGAGGTCTTCCTCTAAGCCAAGACCTTTCTCTATTGCCCATCCGGCGCCTGAAACAGCCACCTCGTCAAGCTCGCTTATTGACAGATGGAGCCTGCTTTTGCTTCCTACGCCCGAGGGCACAGTATCAAAGAGTTTATCCACAATCATCCTTAATTTCGGCCTCAACTCCCCTTCCATCAGATCCGTTGTTAAAAGCCTGACACCACAGTTTGATACCACGAAACTATTGGCTATGAAATTATGGTGTTTATCATTAACTGTAAAATCATATACATAATCCCTGTATTCTACCTTCTCTTTATGGATTACTTCATCCCAGACCATGCCTGTTTCCCCCAGACCTGAGGTGTATGTAGCAATAAACTCGTCGAATGTCGGGAAATTTAATGCTGTTCTGGGTTTTGTTTTTCTCCCACCATAGAGAGAGCGTTCTATAACTCTCCTGTTTGCGTTTTTTGATTGAAGGCTTTTGTATATCTCTGAGGCAGGCATCCCGTTCTTTTCCATCTCCATTACCTTTTCTTCCATAACTCTTTCCTTTAAGGTCAGGTATTGCATTGCCATATTACCTAAATACTTTCTTTTTTTATTGTATTCGAATCCTATTTTATCCCAGTATTCAATTAGGTTTTTTGGCTTAGACGAAATCTGCAGCCTGAATCTGATTGATTTCTTTTCTTTTCTTTCATTTATGATTGAGGAATCCACACCGAATTCAGTTAAAAGCCTTCGAATCTGCTCTAAAAACTCTTTACCTGAATTTACGTAATCAAATCCTTTATTCATTGATAGGATGGGGCAGCAGATGTTATATCCATGCCCTGTTGTTGTAGAGGGGGCTGATAATTCTGCTCCGAATAGAGATGCAAGAAATAATCTCTTCTGCCACAATCTACAGTGAAATAACCACCCAGGCACTAAATAGTCCTGCCCTGATTTATTGCCTACAGGAGCGCCTAATGTTGAAAGCAGAATCGCCAGACTTGTTGATGTTGTCTTGAAGCTGTATTCAGCTATATTGCGGCTGTAATCACGGTATTCTGTGGATATAAAACGCTCTCTTTGTCTGGAATAGATTCTTGAAGGCATATACCCTAATTTCTTTATATCCCCTCTTATCTCCTCCAGATTCTCTGATTCTCCATAGAACCAGACGGTGCCTTTCCCTTCAGTGAAATATAAAACCCCGCCACCATATATAAAGCCCATTATCTTCAATAGATAGGGCAGCTTTTCGTTGTCACAGGTTAAGGGAGTAATGTCTCTTTCTTTAAGTTCATCTATACTCTGTCTGACATCCCTATCCCTGAATCTGTTTATTATGTCGGCATCTGAAACAATAATTTCATTACCTGGTTTTTCATATGGAACACCTAGGGAGGGAT
>JAOZNG010000043.1 GCA_029933895.1 archaeon | reverse complement strand
CCGTGCCCTTTAAGGCAGTGGAAAAGATATGCGGCTCTCTATTATCTAAACTGAAAATCAGGACAGAGATCAGGGGGCTATTGTTCATAGACACACCAGGACACGAGGCCTTCACCAACCTGAGGAAGAGAGGTGGCTCGGTAGCTGATTTAGCTGTCCTGGTGGTTGACCTGAACGATGGTTTGATGCCGCAGAGCCTGGAGGCTATAGAAATCCTCAGGAGCTACAGGGTTCCCTTCGTCATAGCAACCAACAAGATAGACAACATCAGGGGGTGGAAAACAGGTCTTCCATTGAGCCAACAGATGCAGCACGTGCAGGATAGCTTCTATAAGAGCTTCTATGATATGATAGGACAGCTCTCTATGTTGAATATAAACGCCGACCTCTACTCCAACATCAAGGACTTCACCAAACAGATAGCTGTCGTTCCCATATCCGCTAAGGAGGGGGACGGCATACCCGAGCTGTTGATGGTATTGATGGGTTTATCCCAGCAGTACCTGAAGGGTAAACTGACTATTGAGGCTGATTCCCCAGGGAAGGGGACAATCCTGGAGGTTAAAGAGGAGAAGGGGTTGGGTACCACAATCGACGTTATATTGTATGATGGTGTTCTGAAGAGGAGTGATACCATAGTCGTGGGAAGCAGGGAACCTATTGTTACGACAATCAAGGCCATCCTCAAGCCCAAGGAACTTGATGAAATGAGGGATCCCAGGGACCGTTTCATGGATGTGGAGGAGGTTGTGGCAGCAGCTGGTGTTAAGATCTCAGCTCCTAACCTGGATAATGCCATGGCCGGCACACCAGTGTACGTTGGCGGTGAGGAGCTTGTCGAGAAGGTGAAGTCTGAATTAGAGAATGTTGAGATTGAGACCGATAAATGTGGTGTGGTTATTAAGGCTGATACTGTCGGCTCGCTGGAGGCGTTGATTTCCATAATCTCCAGTGGAGGGGTTCCAATCAAGAAGGGCACTATCGGGAAGGTGTCCAATGCTGATGTCATGGAGGCTTCCGCGGTTGCTAGAGAGGACAGGTTCCTGGGTGTTGTCTTATCCTTTAATTCACCTGTTCTGAGGGATGCTGGGAAGCTTGCCAGGGACAACCATGTGCCTGTTTTCCGCGGGGGCGTTATATATAAACTCCTTGATGAGTACATGGAGTGGGTGAGGGAGGAGAAGCAGAGGGAGAAGAGGGAAAAGGAGCGCAGGATTATCTCTCCCTGTAAAATCAGGGTCATGCAGGGTTATGTCTTCAGGCAGAGCAAGCCCGCCATAGTGGGCGTCAGGGTTTTAGCAGGGAGGCTTTCCACTAACTCCCGGTTAATGAACGATGACGGTAAACTGGTTGGCTGGGTTAAGGGCATACAGTTGGAGAAGGACTCCATCCCCTCTGCAGAGGAAGGGCAGGAGGTCGCGGTCTCTATTGAGGGAGCTGTTGTGGGGAGAAACATGAATGAAGAGGATATCCTCTACACGTTCATATCCGGAAGAGATGTAAGGCAGCTTCTCTCCGATGAGGGATTACCTGAAACAGAAAAAACCTTGGTGAAAGAGATACGCGGTATCAAGAGACAGAATGTCTGAATACGACTTCGAGTTAGATAAAATCATGGAGGAGATTAACTCTTCTGAAGCCAAGATGGTGGCCCTTCAGTTCCCTGAAGGTCTGAAGACGTATGCAGTCTCTGTTGCTGCTGAGATAGAGGATAAAACCAAGGCTAAGGCGTTGATTTTCATAGACCCCACATATGGGGCATGCGACACAAAAGACAGTCAGCTGGAGAAGCTGGGTGTTGATTTACTAATCCACTTCGGCCACACCAAGTTCCTTAAAGACTAGATTTCCTCCAGGAACATGCTGAGGTGGTGTTTTTTGCCCACCCTCCTTGCTTTCTCTCTGAAGCCTTTCTCTTTAGCCAGCTTAATCAACAGTTTATGGGCTCCTGAACCGTATTGTGCCGCCTTCTTCTTCCGGTCCAGGACCTCATGCGGCAGCCCGATATGTTGTGCTGCTCTTCTAAGGAGGTATTTCCTCACATATCTCTTTCCACCCACCTCATCTATGCAGCTGAACTCGTTGCCTGAGCTGACATCCTTTATTTTCTCCCTAGGGTCCAGTGACAGGCTGTATCTGATGAATTCCGGATCCATGAAGGGATACCTGATGCTTATATCCTGCTCCTTGCATATTCTTTCCTCCCTCTCCAGGTTCTCCCTGTACATTGCCTCCACATCCTCTACCATCTCCTCCTGCAGTCCAGGATAGCCTTCCCCGGCGAGAACCTGGAGGTATCTATGGTATCCCCCGAATAGCTCATCAGCTCCCTGCCCCGAGAGCAGGGTTTTCTCTGAAACATTCCTGGTTACATAATACAGGGGTATGGACGCGCCAACCTTCACCGGATTAGTCCCTGCAAGCGACACGATATCTGGGAGTTTCTCCTCCAGGTCATCTAACGTGATATCTATGACCTCTAGTTCTATGCCAAGCTTTCTTGAGAGTTTTCTTACATGGAACACGTCCTCTGATTCACCTGTTCCCGCAGTGTATCCCTTCACCTGCGAGTGTCTTGATGCTAGAACCGCTACCAGCGTTGAATCCAGTCCCCCGGATAAGACCACACCAACCCTCTCCTCCCGGATGTTTCGCTTTACTGCTTTATCCAGAGCCTCGATTAACTTACCCGAAACCTGCGTCATTTTAAACCATTATGTATTAATCATTAAGTATAAATCAGGCTCAGGTGATAAAGATAAGATTTACCTTCCATGGAGGGGCGCAGGAGGTTGGGCGGTCATGCATCAACCTCGAGTCCAACGGATACAGTGTCTTATTGGACTGCGGCATCAAGCTGGTCTCTGAGGTCCCCGAATACCCCCGGCTGCCAGGGAGAGTTGATTCCTTCATCCTCTCACACGCTCACCTAGACCACTGCGGGATGGTTCCGGCCCTCTATAAGCAGTTTCCATGCCCGCTCTATGGTACTGACATAAGCTTCGACATCTCCCACCTGCTGCAGAGGGATTCCCTGAAGATCACCCTAGATAAGGGTTTCGCCCCTGAATACAGCTATGACGACATCAGCCTGTCTTCTATGGGCGAGAATCCTGTGGGATACAATGAGGAGGTGGAGTTAAACAATAAATTCTCTTTCAAGCTTTTTGATGCAGGACACATACCCGGGAGCGCATCAGTCCTCCTTGATGTTGTGGAGAACGGTGTGAGCAGGAGGGTTCTCTATACAGGGGATATTAAGATCTCAGACACGAGGTTGCTGGATGCTGCTGTGGTCCCCGAAGCTGATATCTTGATCTCCGAGTCCACCTACGGTAACAGAGTGCATCCTGATAGGAGGGAGATGGAGGAGAAGCTTCTGGTAGGAGTTGAGGAGACCCTTGATAGTGGAGGTAATGCTGTCCTGGCTTCTTTTGCTCTGGGACGGACGCAGGAACTGTTGTTGATTCTTGATGACCTGGGTTATCCCGTGTACCTGGATGGGATGGGAGCTGACTTGACCAGACTGATGCTCCAGTACCCTTACTACCTGAGGGATGCAGACGCCTTAAGGAAAGCAGTCAGGAACGTGGTGTGGGTGGAGCACAACGGTATGAGGAAGCAGGCTATCAGGGAGCCTTCTATTATTGTGTCCACAGCGGGGATGCTTACAGGAGGCCCTGTATTGTATTACCTCAAGAAGCTTGGAGGCGATGCTAACAGCACTGTTTTCTTGACCGGCTATCAGGTGGAGGGCACCAACGGCAGGCTTTTGCTGGATGAGGGATACATCCTGGATCCTAGGGATGGGAGGGGGATTAAGCTGAAGATGAGAGTTGAGTATCTTGATTTCTCGGCTCATGCTGGTAGGAATTCGCTGGAGAGGATGGTGAGAGAAATCAACCCAGATAAGTGCATACTGGTTCACGGGAACCCTGAGAGCTGCTCCTCCCTTGGTGAGTTCACTCAGGGAATCTGTGAAACCTTCATCCCGGAGGTTGGCTCATCCCTCGAGTTCTAGACTACCCTGCCCCCCTGGTATCTGCCGTTGTATTTTTTTGTTTTACCCTCTATTTTTTCGAAGACTATCTGCGCTATTCTTGAATTTTTCTGTATCCTGAATTCTGCTCTCCCATGGTTTACTAATCCCATGGTAAGCGTTCCCCTGTATCCTGGATCGACTAGCGCTGTCTGGAGGGCTGCACCGGACCTGAATAATGTGGAGCGTGGTAGTATTCTTGCCGCCAGATCAGATGGCATGTTTATTTTCTCCAAGGTCTCTGTCAGAATGTATTCCCCAGGATTAAGTGCGTATTCCTGGAATCTCTCTTCTTTAATCTTCGGCAGGTCTCTGTAGTCCACTCCGAGGCAGGCTCCCCCTCTTATTCCGTGGATTCGTCCCAGCCTGAGGTCGTATCCACAGCTTTCCAGGCATTCCTTATCGAAGTCTTCTATGAGTTTCTTTCCCTCAACGAGCTCGAGTATTTTTTTTCTTCCGAGAAGCATGTAATCTATTAAGCAGTCATGTAAAATAATTGAGAATTCAACATCATGAACTCTATGTTCAACATGGTTTGCGCTGTTGTTACGGAATTAAGAGACTTCAAGGCCTTCCCACTCCCTCGGCTTGATGGCAGGCAAATCTCTGCGGAATTAAGTGGGGGAGCAGAGTATCTGGGGAATTACGGAAAGGGAAGTGATTCCGGATACGCTGAAGGGATGGTTAAGCCCCTCCATCTTCAGATTATAGTGCTCCCTTGCTCCGTATTTTTCGTCCTCCCTGATTTTATTATGTCATGTATTCTCCTTGATATCGCATCAAGGAAGTATATCCCCAGGGCAGCTATTAGGAGGTAGGGGGTGAGGTCTGTTTTTTCCCTGGTTTCCTGTTTGGTTGTTTCCTGAGCGTATTCGAGGGCGTCTTCCTCTATTTGTTTCTGCTGTGTTATGTTGTAGATTCTCCCCCCTGTCTGTTCCGCTATCTGGGAGAGTGTTTCCTGATTGACTCCCAGCTGCCTGTATTCCAGGGGATAGTTGACTGCTATGCCGTCTACATCGTAGTTGCCACCTTCCTCTGCTCTGAGGGTGTAGAATCCCTCCTGCTGTGGTCTGAACTCTAGCTGGTACTCGTTGATGTTTGTTTGTTTCATGTTTGGCTGTGTTTCCATATTCCTGTACGTTACTTTGAGTGTGGGCGGATTATCTGCTCTTACCCTGACAGGTACGGTCTGCCCTAGGTGCCCGTCTGTTGTAGTGATCTGTATCTTCTTGTTTTTCTCTAGGTTGCCGATGGCCCAGTTCGTTAAGGCTGATATCAGCCGGCCATCTTGTTCCGTGTAGAGGTTGATGGCCCATTCTTTCCCGTTATCTGTTGTTAGCGCTGCTACCCTGCCTATTCCATATCTCCAGACTGTCAGTATGGGTGCCTTGTCTTCCGTTACAATAAGCTTTTGTGCTATGCTTTTAGCTGTCACGCCGTTGTATTCATTTATGGATGAAACATATTCCGCAATATTCCGGGTGATGAAGTGATAGCTGTCAAACACCCCAATATGGTAAAAGTCCCTCTCTTCCCTCTCCTCCTTCTTGAAGACTGCCTGTAATCTGTCTTCTTCCTCCATCCAGAAATATAGTCCGTTCCCTTCCCTGGCCATGTCCTGCATCAAAGGCATTCCCTCCCTTGCCTGTGCCCTGTCCCCTATGCTGATTGTGTAGAGTTTAATGTCTTTCTCTGCCATGTTGTTTATCTGGTCCATGATCAGGTTTCTCCCCGCACCATATCTCTCCTCTCCCGTTGGGTAACCGTCTGATATGAAGATCACATATTTACCTGAGCCGTAGCCTCTCAGCATTTCCTCCGCTTTCGTCAGCACCGGGTTGAAGCTTGTTCCCCCTTCGGTTATCTTTAGTTTAGCTATGTGGTCTTCTATGAGGGGCTTGTTGCTTCCTATCTCCACCAGACCATCCCTGGGCCACGCCCACACTGGTATGTTGAACGCTAGCACAGCTACCGAGTCTTCAGGGTTGAGTTGCCGGAGGAGGTTTATGGCTATGGCTTTTCCTTCAGCGAGGTAGGTTTCGTATCCCCGCTCTCCCTTTGATCCTAAACTTGCTGATATGTCCATGCAGAATACTACAGCTATTGGTTGTCTTTTTTGTTCCGGCTCTTCTGTTGATATCACGGGGAGTAGTGTCTCGAGGTTGCTGTTGTTGTATCCGCCCTTGTTGTAGCTTTCATCTCCACCAACCACCACTAAACCGTTTCCGTCTATGACGTAGCTGTGTAGTGTTTCTGCCACATACCTCAGTTCCCTGTAGGGCATGTTGTCTACATAGATTGCGTCATAGTTTCCCGAGTATTTGAGTATCTCTTCAGGTTGATTGCTGTATATTACGTCGTAGTTTTTCTCGAGCACTGTTTTTAGGGGTGAACTCTGGTCATCGCTTAGCAGGAGAATGCTCGGTCTCTCAGCGACCTCCACTATTTTCCTGTAGATGTTGTTTCCGCTGTAGTAGTCCCCCTTCCCTGCTTTTATCACAGCCTCTAGCTTGTATAATCCTGCCCGGGGAAAGTTGAGTTTGAGGGTTACCTCCTTCTGCCGCTGGTTCTGGTACACTGACACCTTCTTGACTGCTTTGTTGTTTACCCTGAATATCAGCTCGTATTCCACCGGAAGATCCTTGTTTTTCCATATTTCTGCTGTGAGGATGTATTCGGAGTTGATTGGTGTTTTCCTCTCCCCCCGCAGGTTGTTGATGTATATGTCCTGTTCTGGTGTTGTTGGTTGTATAAGGTATACCGTGATATTCTCTCTCCCAAGTATTCTGGCCACATCTATTGCGTTCATGCCGTGGTTGTTGTTTCCGTCTGTGTAGAGTATGATGAGGTGGTGCCGGTTTATTTTTTTTATGTGGTTGTAGAGTATGTCTCCTATTCCCGTTTTGTTTCCCTGAGAGAATTTTTCCAGCTTAACCATGTCTTTGAGTCCTGTTTCCTCCTGAATCCTGGCTTCCAGGTTTTTCTGTAGCTGTTGCGTGATGTTGTTGTTGGGGAATATCTGCATACTCCGTGACTGATCCACCAGTAGGGTTATGGTTGTTGTATCCATGTATTCCTGTGTTAAATGTATGAGGTGGGGGCTGGCTAGCGCCGTCAGCAGTAGCGTTGTCAGCAGCAGCCTTGTCAGGAGGAAGGAAGTGTTGTTTCTTTTTTTTGTTATATAGAGTGTGAGTATGAGGGCTGCTGGAATAAGCAGTAGCAGTATCTCAGGTTGCTGTATTTCCAGCAGCTGGTATTCCGGGTGGTGTAGCGGTATCTGCATATCTTTATTTCTTGTTTTTTTGTTGTTAAATCTTGTTTTATTTTTTAAGTATATACTTCTATATGGTATTCAGGAAATGGTTTCCTAGAATACAGTGTGAAAGCGAGGTGAATGACAATGAGCGCTGAGAAAACGAGTGGTGAGGACAACACGGTTTTTGTTGGACGGAAGGATTTGATGAGCTATGTCTTGGCTGTGGTCACCCAATTCAACGAGGGTGTTGATGAGGTGGTGATTAAGGCGCGGGGCAGGGCGATCTCCAGGGCTGTTGATGCTGCGGAGATTTCTAGGCAGAGGTTTCTTCCTGATGTTTCGGTGAAGGATGTCCGGCTTGGGACGGAGCAGATTGAGGGTGAGAAGGGTCCGGTCCGGGTTTCTAGTATGGAGATCACGCTGGGGAGGTGATTTTTCCCTACCTTCTTCTTTTTTTGAATATTATTCCTTATTTTCTTTCTTATCATAAACATTTTTCATTTTTATAGTCTGGATTCCCAATATATAACTGCCGTAGGGTGAAGGGTGGTTGGCTGAAACTGGTTTCAAACTGCTTTTTAGCTTGAATCCATTTAACCCTCTACTAAACCCCAAGGTCATCCACCCTTCGTTATTTTCCATTTTTTAAACAATGTATACCATATAACTAAAAACATGTGATATTGTGTGCAGAATGAGAGATAAAACCATCAAACCATTGGCTCTATCCATCCTGGCTTTGATTCTGACTTCGACCGTGTTAGCAACAGCCCCTGATGTGGGAAACATCGCTCCAGAGGATAATGACACATTATATGGTGCCCAGGATTACGTCTTTAAGTGCGATGTTACGAAGGGCAGTAGCGACATCAAGCTCACTGTCCTGTTAATATACGATAGTAGTGATGAGAGCACCTTTAACATAAGTAAGGATGCTAGCTCCTCAGATGGCTTAAAGGAGTTCATGGTCTATGTTCCTTTAGGTGATTACACCTACCGCTGTGTTGTCATCGACAAAGCCCTACACATAGCAGTCTCACCTAAATGGAGTTTCACCGT
>JAOZNG010000215.1 GCA_029933895.1 archaeon | reverse complement strand
CTATTCCACTGTAATCAAACCAGAAGTTTCCTGTGTGGTTCGTGCGTGTGGTTCCATTGTAGGTGTAACTTACAGGAACAGTGGAGTTCCAGTGGTTATCATCTCTATCATCTCTTGCAGGTCGGAATAAGTTATTGAAGTAGATTGTGTTGTTAGATGAATTAGTGAGGTGAATACTATTAGTGTGTTTTAACGTATTAAGGATGATTGAATTGTTATAAATTAAGTTGTTATCCGAGTCCGATAACTCTATTCCCACTTTCCCGCCTTTTATGAAATTGCCAGAAATTGCACAATTCTCTGAGTTCTCTATTTTTATATGGACACAACGAGCTCGACTACTCTGATGGTTGAGCGAGACGTTTTTTATCCTGATGTTATTTGAATTATTGACTCTAATGAGCCGTGTGTTCTGGATGTCATCAGGAGGTTCCCCACCCCATAATGCCTCCATTGTAAATCCTCGCAATTCTAAGTTGGTCGAATTAGATATGCTTATTACCTCAACCCCAGGCCAAACCGTCCCGATCACGCAAGTTTCTTTGATTGTGATTATCGCATTTTTGTTCCCACAGATGGTGAGATTTCGTTTATCTTTTAGTGAAATGATTTCTATATGTTCCTCCTTCTGTTCCTCAGTCACTTTTTTTTCATATACCCCCTCATCCAGAGATATTGTCATCCAGCCATAAGCAGCTATAATTGCAGGAGAAACGTCTATCATTTCTTGAAGCTCTTCGATAGAGCTGACATGCACAACGGAAGGTAGCGATTCCGCAGTTACATTTTTGGTCATCTCGTTATTCGACTCATTCGACTCGGAAATTTTATTCCCCGTGTCTATTTCAACAGAAAGTGTATAATTACCAGGCTGACAGGGCTTCCAGTGGAAAGAGATATTTGTAGTATCCATGCGATCAATGCCCTCTACCGTTTCGTTATCAATAATTGTATCATTTGCTCTGAGCACTGCACTGAAGTTTGAAGCTTTGGCGATGCCGTTATTTCTTATTCCTAACTTTATTTCATTTGTTGCATTTGTATATACTTTGCCTTGATGACTCGTAATTATTATATCTTCTGGTGTCAGGTCTGGTCGCACCGCTGGAAGGTTATGAGCATTGCTCCAGCCGATGATTTCACTGTCATTGAGCGTGTAATTAGTTGTAATATTTACCCATTCTTCTTCTGCCCTGTCGTATAAGAGCACAAGAGGGTTATTGAGACCATCAATGGTCATGTTCTTCCCGTCGAATTCAAAAGTAATGTTTAACTCTTCGCATGCCTTACTCGTTACATTTATCACCGAATCATCAGAAAATACATCCGTAACACGGAGATTGCCCTCTGCATCCCTTATCACTACCGTTACGCTTATCCCTATCCGTCCGGGTTGAATATGGTAGTTCTCAAAAGGTTCTATCAATGGATAAGAATCTTTATTGCCGTCTGTTATGTTGTAGAATTCATCACCGATGCCATCGCCATCTGTGTCGTATCCTTCGTAATCACTCCAGTAATTGCCCATATAACTCGTGTGCGTGGAGTTATTATAGGTGTAGGTTATCGAAGTGGAGGAGTTCCAGATGCCAGAACAGTAGAGTTGTATTTGGATGTTTATGAAGTTGTTAAGGTAGATTTTGTTATTGCTTGATTGTATTCCCGAAATAGCACAACCATTGCCCGCTACATTATTGCGAGTTAAAATGTTCTTGCCCGATTTGTATATGTAAATATTGTAGGTGTTATCTGAGATGTTATTGCCGGCTATAGAGTTTTCAGAAGAAGAATCTAGGTAAACACCATAATAGCTATTCGATATGTTGTTATTAGAAATAGTACAGTGCCTTACACCTTTAAGATGTACAGCAGCTTTAAAACCTGTTGCACCTGCACCCATAACTGTAAATCCACTTATATTCACACAGTCAGAGAGTACTCTAAATACATCTTTGTTAGCCTCCTTCGCTTGAATAAGCGTATAAGCGGAACCATTTTCAGACCTTAGCGTCAAAGGCTTGTCCACGTTTATGTTCTCCGAATAATTGCCATTTCCGACGATAATCGTGTCCCCATCGGTAGCATTATCTATCACTGCTTGAATTGACTCTCCATTGCAGACATACCATCTTGTTGTCGTTACATTCCTATGGGATTCATTTTCTGTCCTTCTCTCGCTTTCGTTTAAAGCTTCAAT
>JAOZNG010000214.1 GCA_029933895.1 archaeon | reverse complement strand
CTCCTCCCTCAGCACCTCCACCCTCAACCCCCTCTCCCTTAACCTCCTCCCCCGCTCCCTCTCCAACTACTCCCATCCCCTCACCTCCCTCAACCCCCTCTACACCACCCTCCTCCGCCTTCGGCGGTAAATACCCCGCTACACCCTCCCCCACACCCCCAGGCAACGCCTCACCTCCCACACCACCCGCAGGCAAACCTACTCCAAGCACCCCACTCGCCAACTGAACCCCTATCGTGTATATCTCTCCCAGCTCCTCATCCCTCACAGACCTCACAAGCCTCTTCTCCCTTATCACCCTCTCTACCCTCCTCTCCGCCTGCCTCACCCTGCGACTCATCACACCCGTGTACATCACTACCCCTATCAGT
Source organism: archaeon (assembly GCA_029933895.1). Lineage (GTDB taxonomy): Archaea > Altiarchaeota > Altiarchaeia > IMC4 > QMZM01 > EX4484-2. Next base: position 1,851 of record JAOZNG010000214.1, on the reverse strand, counting down.
ATCACCAGTATCAACACCAATACCCACACCGAAAACAACTCCTCCTCCTCAGGCTCCACAGGCGGCGCCTCCACCGACGGATGATCCCACGGATTCTTAGGATCATGCCCTCCCTTCACATACTCCTCCAAATTCGTAAAACCATCTCCATCAGGATCATCCTGCGCATCACCAGAATCTAAAGGATCTAATCCATACTCCATCTCCCACCAGTCAGGCATGTGATCCCCATCACTGTCTAAACTCAAATCCAAATCCTCCTCATGCTCCAACACCTTCACCCTTAGCTCCTTACTCACCACCACCTGCTCGTTCACCACCGCACTCACCGTTATCAGATGATCTCCCGCACTCAACTCCCTCTCCAAATACTCACCCCTACCTATCTCACCATCTATACTCGAACTCCATACCACCTCAAACTCATCCCCATCCTCATCATACGACCCCCTCGCATCAAATACCACACTCTCATTATCCAAATATACATCCCCAGACGGCGGCGACTCTATCAACAACACCGGCAACGTCTTCACAAGTATCCGATAATCCTTCGATACCGCCACCGGGTTCCCCGCCATATCCCTCGCTCGAAACTGCACATAGTTCTCACTGCCCCTCGCAAACTCATACTCAAAACTCACCACCACAGACCTACCTCCACTCGCCTCCGTATACCTCATCCACGGCGTGTAATGCCTCACACCCCTCGTCGATACACGGTACTCTATCGATCCAGGATCCACTCCAGATCCACTGCGATCATCTATCTTCACCGATACCGTAAGCAGCGTCGTCGGCTGCCACTCACCCTCCCTCGGCGTGAACGACGTGAACCTCACCGGCTCCGTGTCCACCCATAAATTGTAATCCGGCGACTCCACATACTCATTACCAACTACATCCTTCGCACGGAACTGTATGTAGTTCTCCTGTCCATTCTTCAACGTGGGCTGCACCACCACCCTTATCGATTTGTCTACCTCATAACCAAATACCGTCTGCCAACCTCCATACGCACCTATACCATTCGTCGATACACGGTACTGAATCGTCTTCGGGTTCACTCCCGATAAACTATCATTTATGTATATCGATATGAGCGGCCGATTCGTATTCAGCCACTCCCTCTCCTGCGGATAAAAACCACTGAACTCAACAGGACTCTCATCTATCACTATACGCAAAAATATCTCGTTACCCTCATTTCCCACCATGTCTACACTCCATATGTACACCTTCTGCTCACCCTCAGGCAAATCTCTAAGCACTACCTCCGTCAATGGCTCCTCCACAAAATAACTCTCCGAACCCGATCCCCTCGGACCCAGCGAGATGTAATACCCCTTCACACCCGATGAGGTGTCCACCGCAGGATCCCACGTGAAATATACCTCCCCATCATCATCCATACTAGCCGGCGGGTCCATTATATCATCAGCGTGCATCTCAAAATTATACGGCACACCCGGAGCATCCGCATCAACCCTTATCCTGTACTCTCCAACCGTGGATGATACATCATATTCCTGCACCAGACCCCCTATACGAACATTGTACACACGGTACGTCGTCTCCTCCGGCAACTCCACCGTAACGTTCATCTCCTCCCCAATAGGTATCCACTCATCCGTCCATATCTTCATAAACTGATCGTATACCTCAACCGTGTATATCTCCGGCGGCAACTGCACATTAGATCCGTAATACATACCCTTCAAACCCACAAACCACACCGTCTCACCTCCCCTGCCCCACGTCCCCGGCGGTATGTATCCATTGTATTCACCCACCGCCTTCAGCTCACCAACCAGCTCCACACGCTTCTCTATACCAAACATCGCTTCCTTC